>JBKHFT010000158.1:0-6743 GCA_046540055.1 Alkalispirochaeta sp. | reverse complement strand
GCAGTGATCGCGAACAACACCAACCGGAAGCTCAAGGAGCTGTGGACCCACATCGAAAGCGAAAACCTGATCGAGCTCTCCTACCCCGACACCGACGACGCCGAGGCGGCGTTCATCACGGAGAAGATCAAACTCCTCGCATACCAGGAGGGACGGAGCTACGACAGCTTCGGCATTCTGATCCGCACCAACGGGCAGGCGCGACTGATCGAGGAGGCGCTCCTCGAGAACGACATCCCCTACCGCATGTCCGGAGGGCAGAGCTTCTTTCAGCGGAAAGAGATCAAGGATATCGCCGGGTACATGCGGGTGATCCTCAACCCCGATGACGACGTAAACCTCCTGCGGACGATCAACACCCCTCGCCGCGGTATCGGTCGTAAAACGGTGGAACGCCTCCACCAGATCGCCGACGAACGGAAGATATCCCTCTTCTCGGCGATCAGCCTCGTGATCCACAACGAAATCGGACAGGAGGAGCACCACATCGGCAAGAGCTCCCTTGGTGCCCTTACCGAGTATGTCGAACTGATCGAAGAGTACCAGGAACGCTACGAAGAGAGCCGCCACCTCGCCGGAACGACGCAGCGCCTGGTGGATCACCTCGATTACTGGGGGTACCTCATCCAGGAGTTTCAGAAGAGTGAACGTGCCGCCAAGGCAAAGTGGAAGAACATCGGCTTCTTCATCCGCTCCATAGACCGCTACGAGACAAACCCCGACGTCCTCGAACCGACCCTCCAGGGCTACCTCAACCGCATCAGCCTCCAGGTGCGGGACGAACTCTCCGACGAAGAGAACCGCGGGAAGGTGCATCTCATGACGATCCACGCTGCGAAGGGGCTCGAGTATGATGTCGTCTTTCTGGCAGGGGTCGAGGAAGGGATCATTCCGCACCAGCGAAGCGTCGAGGAGAACGACGGGAACGTAGAGGAGGAGCGACGGTTGTTCTACGTGGCGATCACCCGCGCCCGGGAGCGGCTGTTCATGACCAGTTGTCGCCGGCGACAGCTTCTCAACGAGATCGTCGAGTCGGCGCCCTCACCGTTTCTCACGGAAATCCCCGGGGAGCTCCTGATTCACGCCGGGACCGACCCGGCAGCGGGTATCGAGATCCCCGACGACCCCTTCGCGGCGATGAAGGCTCAGTTCGGGGATTGAGACGGCACCACCCCCGGCTTCAGATCGCCGCGACGGTCACCTTCTCCATCGTGTCACCGGCAACGATCGAATCGACCACATCGCTTCCGGCGGTTACCTTGCCGAAGACCGTGTGCTTCCCGTCGAGATGCGGTTGCGGCGAGTGGGTGATAAAAAACTGACTCCCGTTGGTGTTCGGTCCCGCGTTCGCCATGGAGATCACCTTCGAATCATGCTTCAGGGGGTTCCCCCGCGTCTCGTCCTGAAAGCGATACCCCGGTCCGCCCCGGCCGGTACCGGTTGGATCGCCTCCCTGGACCACGAAATTGTCGATCACCCGGTGAAAGGCGACACCGTCATAGAACCCCTCCCCCGCGAGAAACACGAAGTTGTTCACCGTAATCGGCGCGTGCTCCGGGTAGAGTTCGAGCTCGATCGTACCCTTGCTCGTTTCCATCTTCACCCGGTAATGCCGATCCGTATCGATCTGCATCTCGGGAGCGGCGTCCCACTGTTGTTCATTGCTCATGCTGCTACCGTACCATCGGAACCGGGAGAGTACAAGTCGAACCCCGAGGGTTCCGCGGTGCCGCGCCGGTAACCGTCGGGGCCACCCTGATCGGGGGCCTCCCGGATCGGCGGGCTCCGTAGCTACCACTCTCCCCGGAGCACCACGATCGCCTGCGCCCCCTGCGGCGGCGCTCCCTCCCCGTCGAGATTGCGCACCGTCAGGGACCCGTTGTACTGCTGTGCCAGGGACTCCACCATCGTCAGCCCCGGCCCCCGCGTGGTCCGGTCCAGGACCGCAGGGGGAAACCCCACGCCGTTGTCAGTGACGGCGATCTCGAGGGTTCCCGGTTCCGGAACCGTCACGGAGAGATGAACCGCCGGAGGAACCGGTGCCCCGTCGTCGTTGTGCTCTTCGAGGACGTACACGCCGGCGTCCCTGTTGCGACGGATGTACCTGGCCGCGTTGGTGATGAGCTCGTTGGTAATCAGCCCGACGGCAACGAGAATCTCCTGGGGCATTCCGTCGTCGATCACATCGACGGAGAATCGTACATCCTCCGGGAAGAACGATTCCCGCCACCGGCCCGCGAGGGAATCGAGAAAGCGCCGGAGAGAGATCCCGCCGGTGCCCTCCCGGGTCTGGAACATCGTGTAGATCTGTCCCATCACCGCAACGCGCTCCGCCGCGATCGCGAGCTCCTGCTTTACCTCGGGTTGTGTGCTGACCTCGCCCTGAAGAGAGAGTAACGACCGGAGCAGCTCCAGATCGTTCTTCGTCCGGTGCGAGAGCTCCCGCAGGAGCGTTTCCTTCTCTTCCAGAGCGCGTTCAACCTCACTCCGGGCGCGGCGCATCTCGTACTGCACACTGCTCAGGACCGACATGTCCCGCTGGATCGCGACAAACCCGGTAACGGTCCCGCGATCGTCTTTCAGGGGCGTGATCGACTGGGTACACTCGTAGAGCCGACCCGCGGCGCTCCGGTTGGTGATCGCCTCGCGCCAGACCGTTCCTTCCGACAACGAGGCCCACATCCGGGCGTAATACTCCCGGGAGGTCAACCCCGAGGAGAACAGCGACGGGCGAGCTCCCAGGAGCTCCTCCCGGGTAAAACCGGTGATCCGGCAGGTCGCCTCGTTCGCGTAGAGAATCACCGCCGACCGGTCGGTGATATACACCGCGTCGTCGGCGCTTTCGATCGCGTGTTGCAACAGGTCATGCGGTATGTCCATCGGTCTCTCTGTCGAGGAAGTATCGACGAAACGGGGAAATATCACAAGTTGGACCGAATTTTCCCCACCGGGCGGCGTTCCCCGCCGTTCTCCTCGGGCGCTTCATCGACGGACGTTACACCCCCCGCGGTGCCTCCGGGCGGTTCGCGAAGGGCGCAAGGACAAGAACCGCGACGACAAGGATCGCCGACACGATCGACGCCGGAGCGTAGCGTCCGAAGGTATCGAGAGAGAGGCTGAAGAGGTACGGACCGATCGCCGACCCCGCAACGGTCCACCCCATCGCGTACCCCGAGATTCGACCGAGATGCTCGGTACCGTAGAACCGGGGCCACGGAACGTTCACCACGATCCCGAACATCCCGCTGTTGATCCCGTTTCCGATGATCAAAAGGAGAACCGCTCCGGGAACCGAGAGAAAGATCGCTGCGATCGTGGCGAGGAGCATCCCGAGGGCCTGCACGATCACGAGGTACTTGAGGCGGATGTGATCGCTGATCCATCCGCCGAGAAAATTCAGGGTAAACCCGATGATCGACGAGGGCAGGAAAATGGATACCGCCCGCGTCCGGGACATCCCCGATTCGGCAAAGACGGAAACGATGTTAAAGGTGAGACCGGTGAAATACATCGCCGAGAGGGTCACCATCGCGATGAACACCCAGAATGTGAGGGTTCGCCGCGCCTGGGGCAGGGTAAACTGGGCGCTCGGATACGTTTCGGGGGCGTGTCTCTTCCCCGATACGGTTGCCCCGTTGTCCGGAAGGAGATCGCACTCCTGCGGGTTGTCCCGGGCAAGGAGGAGAAAGATCACCGTAAAGGGTACGGCGACGATCAACCCGAGGACTCGCCACGCCCCCTGCCATCCCCAGATATCGATCATGATCGAGAAGATCCACGGTGACGACGCAAACCCCACCGTCGTGGCCACCCCGAGGAGAGAGTTCGCAAGGCCGCGACGAACCTCGAACCACTTCAGCACCATATTCCGGGAGACCATCGAGAGAACACCCTGCCCGAGAAAGCGGAGGAAAAAAAAGCCGATCGTCATCAGAACAAACGCAACGAGCCCCTGTGAGACCCGGGGCACCGCCGAGAGGATCGTCGCGGCGATCCCGGGGACCACCGAGAACGCCAGAAGAACAACTCCCAGAGAGATCGCCACGACGGTACCCACGAGACGCGCACCGTGGACGTCGTAGAGGTGCCCCGCGTGGGTCAGTGTGAACGAGCTTGTCAGTGTCCCGATCAGATACGCGAGGCTCAGGGAAGTGCGGGTGATGCCGAGATCGCGAATCAGAAAATCGGTGAACGCCGAAACCCCGACGGTCTGACCCGGGGTGCTCATCAGGACTCCGACGGTGCTCACCGCGAGGATCACCCAGCCGTAAAACACGGGGCTCCGCGACGGGCGGAATGGTATGTGTGGTGGTAGATGCATAGTGTTCCCGATAGTGTCGCCGGGTCGGACGAGGCGACACGGCTACCCTACCCCGGGGCCTCGCAAGGGTCAAGCGCCGGCGACACCGGTACCGAACCCGGCGAGGAACACCCGTTCCGCCAGCACCTCCCAGTCCACCGGCCACAGAACGGCGGGACGCGGCCGTCGCGCTCCGGCAATCTCCAGGGCCCGTGCGGAGGAGACGATCCCCCGCCACCGCGGGGGAAACGCCGATGCCCCGTACACCGCCCCCAGGAGGGCTCCCGCGATCGCTGCGTTGGTGTCGGTATCGCCGCCCCTGCGTACCGTGTCGACGATCCCCGCAACCGGGTCGGCAGCGGTGCGAAGCTGGTAGAGCGCGTTCTGCCAGGCGATCCGGACCCACCCCTGTTGCCGAAGGTACTCTTCCGGTGGCGCCGACGCTGCGGCCTCGGTCCAGTCGCGGACCTCCGGAGGCACCCCGTCGGTTCCGGCGTGACCCAGCACCGTCTCGAAGAGTTCCTCCCGTTGTACACCGTCGAGGATCGCCGTCGCGATCGCATCGACGTAGAGGACGTTCACCGCGGCGCACACCGGATGCACGTGGGTCAGCGCCGCTTCCGCACGGACCGGATCGGCGATCTCCCGGCGGAGATCCCCGGAGGCGTCGGTGCCCGTCCCGTCCGTGGAGCCCCACCGGCGACCGGCGGCGTAGATCCCCAGCGGCGCTACCCGCATCAGCGCACCGTTCGCCTGACTCCCCGGGTTCGGCCGCCCCCTGAGCGCCCCGGACACGGTATTCCCCACATCAAAGGGTCCGGAATCGAGCCACCACCGGTACGCTGCGGTCACATCGTCAAGGGAAAGGTACCCCCGGGCCACGATGCATCGCGCCAGCAGGAGCGCCATCTCGGTATCGTCCGTCGGCTGCCCCGCGATCGTCCCCCAGGTTCCCCCGTCGGCGAGCTCCGTCGGGCCTCCCGTGGCGGGGTACCTCCCGGCGATCTCCTCCGGCGGGAGAAACTCCACCAGCGACCCCAGCGAGTCACCGGCAACCGCCCCGAGAAACGTCCCGAGGACGCGGTCGAGGACCGCCGCCGGGACGCACCGCACCGGGCGTCGCGGCGCAACGAGGGAAAGATCGAGCCCCGTCGGGAGACGGACCGCTCCGGCGATCTCCGATCTCCCGTCCCGACGACGCTCCGGCGCGTTCGGATCAAAGAGAGCACGCCGGTAGTTGTCGATAATCCGGCGCACCACCGCGGGGTGTCCGCCGAAATACGCCTCCGACCTCGTGCACCTGCCGTCGGCGTCGTACACCACGAGAGTCCCCTCGGCGGTAAAGAGATCGAATCCCGCCCCCCGCAGCAGCGCGTGCCCCGCCGCCATATCCCACGCCCACGGCCCAGTCAGCGTCGTCGCAGCCGCCCCGTCCCCCGCGGCGGTCAGGGCAAGGCGATAGGCGATCCCCACAACGGTACGGTACCGCCGCGGCGCCGCCAGACGCGCGTTCGCCTCGGGGAGAGAATCCCCCTTGTGGGAGACAAGGACAGGAAGATCGAGAGACGGTTCGTCCGGCGTAAATCCTTCGTCCGGGGCCGCGGTGCCGTGGCCTCCCCCGCCCCCGCGCCCGGGGTCGACGGTCACCACCGGACGCGGCGTCGTGCCCGGCGACCACCGCATCGGTGCACACCCCTCCGCCCAGGCAAAGATCTCACCGTCGTCGGTGGGGGCGTTGTAGGCGTAGACCACCCCCAGGACCGGAAGAGCATCACGCACCAGGGCGATCGACACCGATGCCCCCCGATACCCCTCCTGAAACGCGCTGGTACCGTCGTTGGGGTCGACAACCCAGATCGATGCCCCCGAGGCCGCCTCCCCGGGCGCAGCGGAGGCAGCGCTCCCGTCATCGCCCCGGGCGACACCGCTCCGGGTCCCTGCACCGACCGTTCCCGTCTCCTCTCCACGGTATCCGTATCGGGGAAACGCCTCCAGGAGACCCTCCCGGATCTCCGTCTCCACCTCCGTATCGATCGGCGCGTGGCCTCCGCTTCCCCGGGGGCCACCGTCCCGGCAGAACTCGTTCCTCAGGCGCTCTCCCGCGTCAAGGGCGAGGGATATCGCCAGGTCCAACTCGTTTTGCAAGCCACAATCGTTCATACTCCCGATGCTATCACAGAGATCGTTGACCCGTCGGCACGCGGGAGCTAAGATACCCTCACTTCCGGACCGGCAACGCCGATCCTGAAGACACGATCGTACCCCGATCCCCGCCGGAGTGGTGGAATGGTAGACACAGGAGACTTAAAATCTCCCGGACCGTAAGGTCTGTGCGGGTTCAAGTCCCGCCTCCGGTACTAGGGTCGTACCGGAAGTGCGAAGCACTGCGGAACGATTTCGAAGACCGCCGCGGATCGGTAGCGCGGCGGTTCTTCCCCTGGGC
>JBKHFT010000157.1:0-6768 GCA_046540055.1 Alkalispirochaeta sp. | reverse complement strand
TCGTTCCACGCCGCAAGATCCTGGGCAACGAGATTGAACTCCCATACCCCTGAATCCCGGAGGCGACGAAACTCGTCCAGTACGGAGGTGCGACTCCGGACGCGGAGGCGACCCCGAATCGACGGGATCGCGCAGAAACTGCATGTGTGATCGCACCCCTCGGCGACCTTGAGAAACGCCGATCCCGGTCCGGAGAGGAGTCGTCGTCGCGGTGCATCAACGAGGGGTCCGGCGCCGTCGGGAACCCACACCACCGGACCGCGGGACGGATCGCCGTCGTTCAACCGGTCGAGAAATTCGATGATCCGGTGGGGTTCCCTGTTTCCGAATACTCCCGCGAGCTCGGGCATCCCGTCGGCGAGCTCCCCGGCGTAGCGCTGCGCCATACACCCCGCCAGCGCGACAGGGACACCGGGATGGTCCGCCAGCAGAGCAAGGGTGGTATCGATCGATTCCTGTTGTGCCGGTTCGATAAATCCGCAGGTATTGACGATGATCAGATCCGCGCGATCGGCCTCGTCGGTCCAGGTCCATCCGGCCTCTTCCATACGAGCCCCGATGATCTCGGCGTCGACCTGGTTCTTCGCGCACCCCAGGTTTTCGATATATACGGTGGACATTGTGGTAACGGGAGTCAGTACTGCGGGAGCATTTCGAGCTGGTAGCCGCCGTCTTCCGCCTGGCTCCAACGGATCACGACGGCGACGACCTCACCCTGGTCGCCCAGTTCGACGGCGTTTCCGGCGACGCGAAGGCGTACGTTCCCCGCGTTGGATGCCCAGATCCGCACGATATCCCGGACGCTGGTACGGACGCGGTCACCGTTCTGGAGGTACCGTTCCTCCCGGGGATTGTCATCGACTTCCCAGCGGAACATCGTCAGTCCCCGGAAATCAGCCTCGATGAAGTACTCCTGCAGCGTCGGAAACTGGGCAACGACACGGGACGGCACACGCCGGGACGGCTCTATCGTCTGCCCAAGGGCGAGGTCGCTCCGCTCTTCATCGGAGACTCCCACGGCGCGAGGCTCTTCCGGGTCGGCCTGGTCCACGACGCGATCGATTCGGGCTACGACGGAAGGTGTTTCGCCGTCGTCGCGGTAGATCTGACGGATCGAGACGTTGATGTCGCCGCTTCCCTCGCCGGTGATATCGAGAACGCGTCGCTCGCCTTCGGCAAAGTGCACGATCCCCGCCTCACTTCCGATCGCGATCCGGTCGTCGATCTCAACAAATTCGATCATCGCGTTTTCGCCGTCGACGGGGACGGAGACCCGGTCACCTTCGGCGAAGCGTCGCTCGACGAACTGTTCCGTCAGTTCGAAGATGGAGAGATCCGCCCTCTCGTCGACATCGGCTTCGGTGGACGCGCGGGACGAGAACGACGGGAGCGGGACCGCGCCGGTCAGGAAGAGGGTCACCACACCAACGACCGCCAGGAGAGCGAGGACCACTACCAGGAGCTTGACCGGAACCGGACGCCGGGGTTTCCGGTCGAGGAGTTCGTCGATCGGCGCCGGCTGTTCCTGGAGCTTGATATTGTGGTACAGCGCGATGACCTCTTCTCCTTCGAGACCGAGGTACGTCGCATAGGTTCGGAGAAAACCGAGAAGATACGCTTCACCGGGAAAGGAATCAAAGTCCTCCGATTCCATCGCTTCGATGAACCGTTTGGTGATATGGGTATCCCGTACGACCTGCTCGATACTGACGCCCTTTTGAGAACGGGCGTTCTGCAGTTTCGCACCGATCGATTCCATCGTCAGCCCTCGCTTTCGAAGAGGAAGTTCTCGAAGTTGTTGGCGGACGAAGGAGCTTCGTAGTCGAAGCGACGTTCCGGAATACCCTGGTTGATCCGGACATTGGCGAAGTCGAACTGGATCTCCTCGTAGTTTGCGGTGATCCCGATAATACGACGGATCAACAGGTCTTCGTCGATCGAGATGATCAGCTGCCGATACCCCTCGTTACTGTTTCGCCAGTTGAGCTGGAGCTTCGTCACCATCTCGTCCGAGTCCTCTTCGAGGGGAACCACTTCCGGTGTATCGAGGTACGCGATGCTGTAGTTCTGCTTCAACAGGTGCAGTCCCTGCTCGTTCGCCATCGTGACGAGGGCCTCGTCGGTGCGGCGGCGGAGACTCTGCTGGAGAACGACGTTGTACTGCGGGATATACGCCTGCAGCAGTTCCCCGTCGGATACGAGAACCTGTTCCGGCGGCTCCTCGAAATCGATCCGGATCTTGTTGGGCACCATGTACTCGAGGAATCCGATAGAGGTGTCCTCCTCCCGGGTAATCGTGAGATCCGCAGTGTAGTCTTCGATTTCACCGTATCGGTCGGAGACCTGGTCAAAAAAACCTGAAGCGGTCTGTATTTCCTGGGCGGACACCGCCGTCACGGGGAAAAGTATCAGTGCTGAGAGTAGTAGTATGCGCAATTGTACCGATCCATCTATCATGTTACGTACGATTCTTAGGGTAGTCTAATTACTTGTTCCTCTTTGTCAACAGATTCGAACACGTTTCGCAGGATCGGTACTTTCGGAGCGGCTCATCGTCGCCGCTTGAGAGCGTCCCGGATCTGCGCCGCCCGTTCGTAATCTTCCGCGTCGACGGCGTTCTGCAGTTCCCGTTCCAGACGAGAACGGAGGTCCGTCGCGTCGCCCTCCTCGCGAGGGGTTCCCGTTCCCGGTTCAACGTCCTCGTAGGAATCGACATCCGGGTCCCCGACCCCGGCGGGGTCATCCCCGTCGGAGGTCTCAATCTTTCGTCGCAACCCCTGGAGATAGTTGACCGACCGGATTCGTTCGAACTGAAACGCGGGGCTATCGATCTCCTCGAGGCGTTCGATACGCGTGATCCCCTCGTCTATCACCTCCAGGGCGTCGCCGGGAAGTTCACCCCGGGCGATCGCAAGGGCCCGTGCGGCGATGTTGATCCGGATAATATAGGGACGGAACTGGAGCACCGCGTTTCGCGCCTCTTCGTTCTCGCAGTACCGTTCGAGAATATCGCAGAGGTGCAGATTGTGCTCCGTGTCGCGCAGGACGGAATCGAAATTCCTGAGCTGGAAGAGAAGAAGGTACCGGTAATAGAAGAGAACCCCCTCCGCCTGCAATTCCGCAGCCTCCCGGGGAGTGACGTAGAATCCTGCGTCTCCGCCGGTGTCGAAGATATGCTCCTTGAGTCGATGCTGCGTCCGGTCGAGAACCGTGTCGAATCCGTCCGGTCGGACCCCGTCGGGTCGCCCCTCCATCTCGTACTGCTCGATCCCGAGGGGCAGACGTACCTGGAGTACGCTCCGTCCGTCCCGGGCGACGATAATGCGCATCGTTTGCTGAGGATCGTAGGGCCAGCTTCGAAACAGATCGGTCAGATCATCCATATTCGCACTCTACAAAAATACACAACGATCCCCCTCCCCGGCCAGTGTACCGACGTACCCGGTGACCTATTGTTCCCGACGATGCGATCCCGTAGGATACCGGCATGGTTGTCATTTCACTCGGTGGTTCGATCGTCGTACCCGACGAGCCGGACAGTGCGTTGATCCGGGCGTACCGGTCGGTGATCGGCGAATACGTCGAAGGGCGCGATGCCCGGGCGATACTCGTTGTCGGTGGCGGCGCCCCGGCGCGACGGTACCAGAACGCGTTTCGCGAAGCAGGAGGCGACGCGGCAGATGCCGACGCCCAGGACTGGATCGGGATCATGGCGACGCGGCTCAACGCCGAGCTGATGCGCCACGCCCTCGCGCCCTACTGCGTCGACCCCGTTGTGTACAACCCGACGGGGGAGATCGCGTTTAACGGATCGGTCCTGGTTGCGGCGGGATGGAAGCCCGGGTTCAGCACCGACTACGACGCGGTGCTCCTCGCCGAACGGTACGGAGCCGATACGGTGATCAATCTGAGCAACGTTGCCCGGGTTTACACGGCGGATCCGAAGGTCGATCCCGATGCACGCCCCCTCGACCGGATCAGCTGGAGCGAGTTTCGCGAGCTCGTCGGAGACGAATGGACCCCCGGGAAGAATCTTCCCTTCGACCCCGTCGCGACGCGCCGCGCCGCGGAATTGAGACTGCGGGTGATCGCCGCCGACGGGAAAGAGATCGAGAACACCCGGAAAATCCTGAACGGGGACGATTACTTCGGGACCACGATCGGGCCGGAATAGCAAGGGGCCGGGGACCTCAGCGCGCCGAAGCCGTCGGTTGCGCCGCCCCCCGGGGCAGCTCATTCTCAGCGGCCCGGAGCCGTTGGTCTTCACCGCCCCGGGCGGTTGGTTTTCACAGCCCCGGCCGGTTGGTTGTTGCCGCCCCGGCGGGATCGTTCTCAGCGACGCGAAATCCGATCGAGGATACCGTTCGTTACCGGGTTGGGGAGAAAATCGGCGGGAAGAGTCACCAGGAACCGGGCAACCTCGGTATCCGGGAGCCCCTCCGCCAGCGCTACCGCGCGATCGTACTCTTCGAGATCGGCGCGGAGGCGAACAAGTCGTACCAGGGGAGATTCAACGGCGTCTAATGCAGCATCGGGAACGCCACTCATCAATTCCAGCACCTCCCCGGCAAGACCGCTTCTGCCGCGGTAAGCCAGCTCCTCCGCGATCGTCAGGGCGATCCGGTTGTATTCGTCGATACCGGTAACGAGGCCCCGGAGCCGGTCAAACTCCTCTCCCCGTCCGGTAAGGAAGAACGCGCCGCCAAGGTTGGCGAGCACCGTCTCCCGGACCGTCTGATCAGCCGCGCCGAGCCGGATAGCTCCGAGGAGGTCGAAGGCCGGACCGGTGGGATCCCGATCCGGATCACGGAGAGCGCGACGGAAGATAAGCTCCGACATCACGACCCCTCGGGTGAGACCGTCGGCGATCCGTTCGATTCGCTGCACCGCTTCATCGTACGCATCGGTGACGGCAGGTCCGCCGAGCGTCCGGTCCCGCGCGATCGCGAGGTACCCGTAGCCCCTGGCGCGGGCGCTCTGGGGAGTTACGTTAGTCAGGATATCCGGGATCACTGCGAAGGGGTCGATATCGCCGCCGCCGGCGCCGGCGATATCCGCAGCGGCGTCTATCATGTCGGCGATCCGGTCGAAGGAACCGGTCTCGACGATCAGCCCTTCCCCGGCGCGACGACGGGCGTCGTCGATCAGGGACTGGACGTCGCCGGGTCGGTCAAGTACGAGACTGAGGGCGGCGAGTCGCATATTCAGACTCACCGCCGCGAGCGACGACGGCACGATCGGTACGATCGCGATCGCCTGTTGTACCACGGGGTTCAGAGTCCGCGGATCGTCCTGATCGGCAATCACCTCCGCGGCGTCGGTCAGGGCGATCGCCCGGACGGTGTCGTCATCGACCAGATAGAGCTCATCGAGGGTTCGCCGGACCGCGTCCTCGTCGAGATTGGGGTTTGCCACTTGCTGCGCCAGAAGACGCACAAGAATCGTCGCCCGGGTCGTGCTCTCGTCCCGTCGGAGTTCTCCGATCGCTTCCAGTGCCGCGGTGGTAGCGTCCCGGGCGGCGTCTACATACGTCTCGTCCCGTGCGGCAAGCGCCTGCCACGCAGCAACCTGATCAAGGAGAATCTCGATACCCGGCGGAATCGACCGGGACGTCTCCGAGCCGTTTCGGTCCGTGGTATCTCCCCGGGAGCGTACGTGCAGATCCAGGACGGACAGCGCCTGTTCCGCCCGATCGATCCGCCCCGCTTCGGAGAAACCGATCGAGGCGACGGTGTAGACGTGAACGAGGTCCTCCGCGGGGGCGTCGTGAACGAGGGAAAATGCGATATCGTAGTGGGAGACACCGGAGCGGTACGGATCGGGTTGTGGAACAGTATCACCCCCGGAGCGGCATCCGGCAAGAGCCGCGAGGAGAACAACGGCAAGCCCCGTCGTGACGGTACGGCGAAACGCATGAAACCAGACCCCTGCATCCGGGACTCGCCGACCGTGGTGTGATGGACTTCCGGGGCTACTCATCGTTCGATCGAACATAGGCGATTCACATCTTTTGGTCAACGAGATACACTGGCACTGATGTTTCGGTCGCAGAATTTCCTTGCCCAGGAACAACATCTTCACAAGAAGGTATCACCCGGTTCCGAAGAGTACCTGAGCGCTCTGCGAAGTTTGATGCTCCGGCAACTGAGTCAGTTTCCCGAAGCGCTCGTGGTGGATATCATGGATTACGCCGTTACCAACAACGAGGAGAACAGCGAGGCGGTCCGGGTGATCGCCGAAATGATCGACCTCCTCTGGATGCAGTACGACGACCGTGCCGATCCCCTCGGCGGTACCGACTGGGAGTTTCTCCGGGACACGATCGATGCCTACGCCCTCGACCTCGACATGAATCTCGTCCAGTACGTGATGGAACGCGTCGTCGACCACCATGCGCTGTAGTCGCCGCCGGACAACACGCGCTTCCTATCAGCCGCCTGCATCGTGCTGCGAGCCCTATGGCGTCTGCCGAACAGTTTCCGAAAATCGAACTGACGCTCTGCCGAGTCTCCTTCCGTACCGATCAGCCCTAACCGGCTCCCGGGGCGGGGGCGAAGACGTGGCGTCGCCGGGGTGAGAGAGTTCAGCGTCGTCATGGTAATGCACGAACAGCCGGGCTCGATCGAGGGCCGCCGTCCTGGCGCCTCCCGTGAGCAGCGTTTCCGCTTGCGAAGGGCCACCCAACTGTGTACTATACGCGAACACTTTTTTTAGCCGGCGTGGCGGAATTGGTAGACGCAGCAGACTCAAAATCTGCCGCCCGCAAGG
>JBKHFT010000156.1:0-6857 GCA_046540055.1 Alkalispirochaeta sp. | reverse complement strand
TGCCTACACCACCCGCCGTGAGGAACTGAAGGGAGCACGATGACACCGATCGATTTTCACAACGTCACCTTCGCCTACCCCGTCGACGACATCGTATCGGGGGACGACACCGCAACGGGGGACGGAGCACCACCGGAACCGGTCTTTTCGGAAATCGAACTTGCGTTCCCACAGCGTTTTACGTTTCTGGTGGGCCCTAACGGGATCGGAAAGAGCACCCTCATGCTCCTCGCCGCGGCCCGTCTCTTTCCCCAGGAGGGAACGATTACGATCGGCGGGCGGGACACCCGGGAGTTCATCAACGCCGGCTTTGAACCCGCCCTCGAGGCGCAACGGAACGAGCTCGTCTCCTTCGTCTACCAGAACATGGAGTTCGAGACGGAAGAGACGATCGACGAGCTCTTCTCTCTCGTGGCTGCCAACGGCGCCGACCCTGAGCGGGCCGGGCGGGTGCGGGAAGAACTGATCTCCGCCGCGGGCCTGATGGAGCGTCTTGGTGCGCGAATGCACGAACTCAGCAAGGGTGAGATGCAGCGGGCGATCATCGTGATGAGCGTCCTCTACGCCTCGCCGGTGATCATGATGGACGAGCCGGTTTTTGCGGTGGAACCTGACCGGGCGGAGCGCCTCTTTGCGTGGCTCAAAGAGTACTGCGCCGACGGTGCAACCGATATCTACACCAGCGTCCACGACGTGAAGCTCGCCGAGCGCTTCGCCGACGCGGTGATCCTGATGCACACCGACGGTACGATCGAGGCGGGGGACCCGACGGAGCTCCTTTCCCGAACGCGCCTCGAGATCGCCTTCCGCGCGCCCTACGACACCCTTTACCAGCGGCAGAACCTGTACCGGGAGCTGTTGAACAAGAGCCTCGGCGACGAGGCGAGGAGGTAACGATGTCCGAAACGAGGACGGGAATCGAACGAAACGGAATTTTCATCGAGTGTATCGCCGGTGACATCGCCGGGCAGGGCGATATCGATGCGGTGGTGAACGCCGCAAACGCCCAGCTCCGGACGGGCGGCGGCGTCGCCGGCGCGATCCACCGCGCCGCGGGGCCCGCTCTGGAGGAGGAGTGCCGACCCCTCGCTCCTATCAGACCCGGGGACGCGGTAATCACCGGCGCGGGGAACCTTCCCAACCGCTTTGTAATTCACTGCCTCGGCCCCGTCTACGGTCAAGACAAACCGGAGGCGGAGCTCCTCGCCGCGTGTTACCGCAATGCTCTCACCCGGGGAGAGGAGAAGGGGATCACCTCGATCGCATTCCCGGCGATATCCACCGGGGTGTTCGGATACCCGATGCGGGAAGCGGCACAGGTCGCATTCGCCACGATCGGTGACGTCCTTCCAACGCTGAAAACGATCAGACTGGTCCGGCTCGTCCTCTACTCGGGACGGGACCGTGACCTGCACGACCAGGTGATGCGGGAGGTTCTCGGCGACGGGAACTGATCTCCCGGGACATATACCAGGAGCGGCGCAGCCGCAGAGGGGGGTGACGATGAATCGGTATCGTGTATCGCTGTCGGTGGTGCTTGTTGCACTGATCGTTCCGTTGACCGTTGCCGCGGAGTATCGCGTGGCTCTCGGGTCCTTTACCGAGCCCGAACACGCGGCGCAGTTTCAGGAGGCCCTTGGCGACGAGGGGTATCTCACCGTATCGGAGTCGGTTGTCGTAGGGGGCACCCGGTACACCCGTGTCCTTTACGCATACATCTTTGACACCCGCGCAGACGCGGTGACCGCTCTGGTAGCGTTGACCCGTTCCCGGGTTGTACACGAGACGGGGATCAACAACCTGTGGATCCTGCCGGGAGGAAGCTCGGGGACGGAGGTCTCTTCCGCAGGTGCTTCCTCGACGGTTGCTCCGTCCCCCGCGACCGCCGGCTCGGGTCCCGGATCCGCTTCGGGAGCTCCTCCTGCACCTGCCGCCGCCGCTGTGTCCCCCGCCGCAGCGTCTGCTTCAGGGTACCGCGTCATCGACCGCGAGGGGTACGCCAACTGCATCTTCGCTACCGCTCCGATCGGTCTGGGGGAGGAGGCGAGTGCCCCCCTGACGGACCGGATCGTCGCGCCCGACCCGATCTATGCCCGATGCTACCTTCCCGAACCGATCGGCCCGATCGACGGAGAGAACTTCCGGCACGAGTTGTGGATCGACGGAAAGCTGCGAAGCCGGACCTTTTTCAACGAGCCTCCTGAGCCGGAGTGGGATCAGATCCAGATCTGGGTCAGCGAGGACGAGTACGCCGACCAGATCAACGCCCTCGGTCCCGGGGAACACGAGATCATCATCTGGGTGATGAAGAACGAATCCCACGGTGAACGCGCCGTCGCCGGCACCAACGCGGCAGGGGAGATCGTCGCCGGAATGGAAGAGATCTGGATACCGGTTCGGCTTTCAAAGGGCTCCGTCACCTACGTCGTGGAGTGACTCGTTACTGAACGAGTGACGGCACCCTTGGTCCAGAGAACTGAGACGTCGGGATGCCTCCCGATCAGCCCGTCCCCGGTAACGGGGCTAAGACCCTCGCCGCAGTACAACGGTACCGCTATATTTCAACAGGTGGCACACCGGTTGCAGACAGGAAAAAACTCTTCGCACTCTCAATCGCGATCGGGGGCATCCTGTTGGTTGTGGCAGCCCCGCCGCCGGAAGTACCGATGGCTGTGGATCTATTGATCTCCGGAAACGGGACGCAAGGGGGCAGATAAATTGTTGACCCGCACCCGGCTGCTCCTTCTCGGAGCCGGTCACGCACACCTTCCTCTGATTCACGCTATACCGCGATTGCGACGTCACGGGGTGTCCGTTACCGTCGTCGATCCCAACGATCGCCTGTGGTACACGGGCATGATGTCCGCCGTTCTGGGTGGTGCCGTTGCTCCCTCCGCCGCGGAAATACCGGTTCGCTCGATGGTGGAATCCGGCGCCGGCATCTTTCTCCTCGACAGCGTCACCCGCATCGACCCCCATCGTCGTCTGGTGTTCACCGCATCCGGTGCGGAGCTGGAATGGGACGTGGCGAGCGTGGCGGTGGGAAGTATCGTTGTCCCGCCGTTTTCGGTCGCCGACGGCGATACGCCTCGCCTGTTCCCGGTGAAACCGATCGGACGACTGCCGGAGATCGTGGAGTTCGCACACAGAGCGATCGACCGGTCCGGTTTCGGGCGCCCGTTCCGTGTGGTGTGTGTAGGCGGGGGCCCTTCGGCGGTTGAAATCGCGGGAAACCTCATCCGGCGCCTTCGCATCTCACGCGGTGTTGTTCCGGGGGACGGAGCATTGACGGTAACGGTGGTCACCCGAGGCTCCCGCCTCCTTGCCGCGTTTCCCTCCGTCGCCGGCGATATCGTGCGAGAGTCGTTGGTACGCAGGGGGGTGACGGTCGTTATCGACGAGGAGGTACGGGAAGTGCGCGCCGACGGTATCGTTACGGACACGGCGGTGTACCCCGCTGATGCGGTAATCGTGGCGACGGGACTGAATCCTTCCACCCTGACCCGGTCTCTGAACCGGAACGGAAGTCCGCGACCCGCGGCCGACCTTTGGCGGGGCGACGACGGCTCTCTCCGGGTAGACGACACACTGCGCACCTCCCAGGGGACGCTCTTCGGCGGCGGCGACTGCGTCTCCATCCGGGGTTTTGACCTTCCCCGAAACGGTGTTCACGCCGTACGAGAAAGCAGGATTCTCGTACACAACGTCCAACGCGTTCTGGGTGTCGGTTCCGATGCCGCGACGTTGCACCTCCGGAGATACTCACCGCCACGAGCTCCGTTGTTGATAATCGATCCGGGAGACGGTACCGGCGTCGCCGTAAAAGGGTCGATCGTCCGACATGGGCGATTATGGCTGGCGTTGAAGCGTCGCATCGATTGGGCCTTTGTACGCAGCCGGGGACGGAGCATCTGGCCCTCCGTGGTCGGTCCGCCCCGACCGTAGGGTGGTGGGAACGCCCCGAGGTGCCGGACCACGGAGTCTGCCCGCGCCGTTCGTATATTCCCGGATCCTCGCGGCGCCGAGGGAGCTCAACGCTTCATCGACACTGATGACCGGAAACTCTTCCAGGATGCTCCGGGCCGCAAGCATGCGGTCGAAGGGGTCCCGGTGGGTACCGTTCAAACAATCAACAGACGCGCTTTAATCTTTCTTTACACCCCGGCGGTACCCTTCGTGCAGATCAATCATAGGAGGTGTCCAGTGAAACGGACCGCAACGATAGGGATCGTCCTGGCGACGATCACAGTACTGGGAGTGAGTGCATGGGGACCGGGTACCGGTCCGGGAACGTTCCGGAACAACGATGACCTCGAGGAGACCGAGCTGACCGGACAACTGAAGCTTGCCGAGAACGAGGTGCCGGTACTTGTGGTCGGTGCCGATCAGTACCAGCTGATGATCCCTCCGGTTCTCGCCGCAGAGATCGACGTCGAAAACCACGAGCGGATCGCGGTGACCGGATATGCGACGGAGTTTGCCGACCCCGACCTGCTCGGAAGCACGAAAGTGATGCACGTTCGTGCGATCGAAGCGGACGGCGTGAAAGTGGTACTCCCCGAGGGAGCCGCCGGCTTTGGTCGCGGCCCTGGAATGGTGCGCGGCGGCGTCGCCGGTCGCTCCGGAATGATCGGTCGGCCCGGACATGACGGGCGGCTACGGTCCCGACAGTGACGATGACAACACCGGCTGGTGGGGACCGAGGGGGACGAAGCCCTTTCACGAACCGTTGGCCGAAAAAAAAGAAACTCCCGGTATACTGAAATACCATGACGTCCTCCAAAGAGACCCGCCGGCAGCAACGTTTTGACAATCTCGAGCGAGCGTTTTCCCTGCTGACCGACGCGGCGGGGCGCCGAAAGCTCTCCGACCTGGAAGCGGAAGGGATGGTACAACGATTCGAATACACCTTTGAACTCGCCTGGAAGACCGCCAAAGACTATCTGGAAAGTCGGGGTGTATCGGTCACGTATCCGCGAGACGTGATAAAGACGGCAGTCCAATCCGGACTGATACCTGCTCAGGGTGATACCTGGATGGAGATGTTGGATCGACGGAACGAGGCTGCCCATACCTACGATCGGGAGCGGTTTGAAGCGATCACCAGCGACATTCGGAATCGACAAGGAAGGCAAGACCATTTTCAATCGCCATGAGACCGTAGATCCCGCGTAGACCGCCTGTTCAGGAGGGCCCGCGGTGGGAGAGGAAGAGACACCGCAGAACGTCAGTTCAAAGTATATTGATTTGACGGGACGTAACCTGAAACGCCCGGTGGACCGGAGGAACACCGAGTGGCAATAAAAAAAGCCCCGCGGGTGCGGAGCCAACGTTACCTGGAGAATACACAAATCAAACCGGATACAATAGCGACATAACACATTGTAATATATTTGATTAAGACATCGATGCAATTGAGGGCAACGATACCTACTACAACGGAAACCAAGCACATTGATCACTTTGGCTTGTTTCCTCTTCCTGTGCGGATGATGTCCGTGAGGCCGGTGAACTCTTTACCAAGGGCTTCAAGTGCCAGAACTACACGCCGAAGGTTATTGAGAAGACGCGGCATACCGGACGAGGGCGCCCGAAAGCGGGAGAGGAACCCACACACTTCGAATACTACGTGGCCGGATCACGTCACCCAGGCGGATCATGGTGCTTTTGATGGTTATGACCATGAGCTTATTGGTGTACGTCTTTCCGGAGAAAACCTTCGACAGCCGTAAAGGATTCCGGTACCCATGTATGGATCAGTCGCGCAAGCCCTCGAACAACCCAACCTTCTGCCGGGTCTTCCCGAAATCAGCCGGACTATCGTTTCCCGGACTCTCGTTCCTGGGAACCGATTCCCGCGACGGAGCAGACCGGTCCTTCCGGTTTTACAACACCGAACGGTTTCATCAGGGACTGCACTACCTGCTCCAGAAGAGGTATACCAGTCATTCGTATCGGAAGTGCCCCTGTCGTTGGCGGGGTAAAAACACCGGGGAAAGAAATCCCTTAAACCGATCGGGGATTATGTCTTTACGTCTGAGCGCAGTTGCGCTTGGGTATATCGACGCTGCCGCTGATAACGTTCTGAGCCTCAAGTAGCAGAGTTATGGATTCATATATGGAGCCGCGGGGCTTTGGGCGGGACTGACGCCGTTATTCGTGCCGAACTTGTGCATCATTTCATAATGCAATAGTCTGACCGCGACCAAAACATCGGGAATCTACTATGCATGAAAAAGTGAATGAGAAACCAATCAGGGTTTTGCTTGTCGAGGATCAAGGGATAATCGCAATGCAGGAAGAGCAAATGCTTCGGAATGCCGGGTATGAAGTCACCAAAGCACCAACGGGTGAGAAGGCGCTCTCTATTGTCGATGAATCCTCGCAGGACGGTTCGAACGACGAAATACTGGAATGACGCTTCTGAGGATATCTACGGATATACGGCGGATGAGGCGCTGGGAAAGAAATTATGGGATCTAATAATACCACCCGAAATGGTATCTGATGTGAAGGATGCTGTTCACCGGATGGTTACGACGGGAAACCCGAATCCGCCGGAGACGCTGTCTCTCCAACACAAGGATGGACATACCGTACTCGTCAGATCAAGCCATAGTGTGACCTACGACGTATCCGGTAATCCGGAGCTTTTCTGTGTAGATATCTTACTTGATAACCGATTTGTATAGGTCTGGGCTCGAACAACGTCCGACCGAGCAAACTGTCCCAGATCGGCGTTCTTGTATCGCCGGCCGGGGGTGTGGGCACCGAAAGGCTTTTCCGAGTCCAAAAGCATTATTACAATCGACCGACAGATACAGTATCAGGGAGCTAACCCCTGGTAGTGGATTGAG
>JBKHFT010000155.1:0-6973 GCA_046540055.1 Alkalispirochaeta sp. | reverse complement strand
GGGATTCGCATCGCCTATGTCTTTCAGGAGCCGCGCCTCATTCCCTGGCAGACCGCTCTCGAGAACGTCGCCTTTGTTTTGTCCGGGGAGGTCGCCGACCGGAATGAGCGAATCACGCGAGCCCGGGAGGCCCTGGAATCGGTGGAAATGCACGACGCTCTGCAGCTCTACCCGGACCAGCTGAGTGGCGGTATGGAACGGCGTGTCGCCCTCGCCCGGGCGCTGGCGTTCAACGCGGACGTCTTTCTGATGGATGAGCCGTTCGCGGGACTCGACTTCCCGCTGCGTATGCAGATGATCGACCTGTTCAACACGCTTCTGTCGCAGCACCCGCGCAGCGTTGTCTTCGTGTCCCACGACACACGGGAAATCACCCATCTCTGTGACCGGGTGTATGTAATGAACGGTCGACCCTGTCGCGTCCAGGAAACGATAGAGTTGAAGCCGAAAGGAGAACGAATGCTTCACCACGGGTACATGCACAAGATGGAGGAGAGAATGCTTGAGGCGATGGCGGATGTCGGTGTGGAGAAACGCCGAGAGCTCTCGGACAGATAAGGCCCGGCTGCATGGTTTCGGTGATACGGACCATCGTTCCGGACGGCTCCCGGTGGTACGTACCGATCCGTGGCGTCGTCGGCGATCGCGATCCTATGGCGTATTATGGTGCCGAAACGTACCCGTTTGGCCGGTATTCCTGTGCCCGACGGCGTCGCCCTACAGGTTGGCTTTAATGCTGCGGATCGCCTTCTTCACGTGTTCTTCCAGAAGCTCCTGGGTACGCTCTGCATCGCGCCGGGCGATGGCGGTAACGATACGGTCCCACTGGTCGAGCTGATCCTGGTATTCCTCGGGGGAGTAGGTGATGGAGAACCAGAATCGGGATCCGATGGCGTGTAACTCCTGCATGATCTCCACGAGTTTCCGGTTCGCTGTGATTTGGTACAGGAATTCGTGAAGTTGGGTATCGTAGTCGACGAGCTTCTGCTCGCTCCCCGTTCGCTCAAGATGTTTCGCTCTTTCGAGAAGCTCCTGTAACGCTTCGACCTCGTTGTCGGTGATGCGCTCCACTACGAGCGCACCGACCAGGCGCTCGAGGGGGATACGGATCTCGTTGGTGCTCTTGAGTTGGTTAAGGTCCATCGGCGAGACGATTGTACCGGAACGGGGAAAACGACGGATAAGCCCTTCCCGTTCGAGGAGGATAAATATCTCCCGGAGGGGAGTTCTTCCGATCTCGTGCTCCTCCATCAGGTTTTTTTCATTGATCACGGAGCCGGGCTCAAGTTTTCGCATAATAATCTTGTATTTGAGATCTCTGTAGACCCGATCCTTGTGTGACTCCATAGGCACTCCTACTAGTATGCAACTGATATGCCAAGTAGCGATAGAATCTGGCATACAACCCGGGGGCTGTCAATCGGAATTTTCAAAATCGGATACAACTAATATTTAACTAACATATCAGTTGTATAGATGCGACAGTCATTTCAAGGAAGGAGTGTATTGCGATGAAGAAGTTGGCAGTTGTGACAATGCTGATCGTGGCGTTGGGAGGCTTTCTATTTGCGGGAGGCCAGCGGGAGGCGGAAGAAAGCTCCGAAAGCGCCTCCGACGAGGCGTCTCGATCGAAAGAGTTGGTTGTGGCGGTACAACAGAATCCGCCGGTTCTCGAGGTCATCCGGGTAAGTACCAACCCGGCGATGCGTATCGCCCCGAATATTTATGATACGTTGATCACCTTCGATTACGACACCTTCGAGCTTGAGCCGGGGTTGGCCACGTCGTGGGAACGTGAAGACGACCGCACCTTGTTGTTTCACCTGCGGGAAGGTGTCCGGTTCCACGACGGCACCGAGATGACCGCCGAAGATGTGGTCTTCACCTTTGGTCCGGAGCGCTTTTTTAACGAGGAGCTGCCGGGCTACGGCAACGCACAGATGTATTTCGGACACCTGGAGAGCATAGACGCCGTGGACGACTACACCGTCCGCGTCACCGCCAAGGATCCCGATCCACTCCTTGAGCTCCGCTTCGCAAGCTACATGAGCGAGATTATCTCAAAGGAGGCGTTTCTCGCCGCGGCGGATTATGACGACTGGAGCCGAAACGTCGTCGGAACCGGCGCGTATAGGCTGGTGGAGATGAAAGCCGATGAGCACATCCGATTGGAAGCGTTCGACGATTACTGGGGCGGTACACCCCCGGTAGATACGATCGAGTTTCGCGTCGTTCCGGAGATCTCCTCCCGCGTCGCCGGGCTTGTTTCCGGAGAGTACGATATCATCACCGAGCTCCCCCCTGATCAGTTTTCCGCGGTGGAGCAACACGACGACCTCGAGGTTGCCGGCGGCCCTATCCGGAACCACCGGGTCATCCTGTTCCGCGAGCCGAACCCGCTCATGCAGGACCCGCTGCTGCGTCGGGCGATAACCCTGGCGATCGATCGCGAGCTGATCGTCGATACGTTGTACGACGGTATGACCAACGTTCCCAACGGTAATCAGTTCACGTACTACAACGAGATGTACCTTGAGGACGCTCCGGCGCTGGAGTACGATCCCGATGCGGCGCGGGAATTGTTGGCGCGATCGTCCTACGATGGAGAAGAACTGGTGTACCGTCTCCTTCCCGGCTACTATACGATGCAGCTCGCCACCGCCGAGGCGATGCAGCAGATGTGGAAAGAGGTGGGCATCAACGTGAAGCTGGAGATCAAAGAGAACTGGGACCAGGTGCTCCAGGAAGACACCTGCATCCAGGACTACTCCACTACGATGATGTATCCCGACCCGGTGGGGCACTACTGGCGGCTCTGGGAACCCAACGGGGTGATCCAGCGCCTCGGATTCTGGGTGCCCCCGGAGCGGTTCAACGAGCTGGGCCGGATTCTCGCCTCCAGCACCGACCTCCAGGAACGGCGGGTTGCGTTCAGGGAGATGCTGGAGATCGGCCACGAAGATCCGTGGGGTACGGTTCTCCATCAGCTGACGATGTTTTACGGCAAAAAGCGAAGCATCCCCTGGAAAGCCACGGCGATGGAGTACATGGATTTCAGCCCGCAGGTGTATCCGGCTGAGTAAACTCGATCGGTGGGGGCCGACGATCGGTTCAACCGACGATCGGGCCCCCGCCCGGTAATCCGATGAACACAACACCGTTGCTTGCTGTCGACAATATGAGCGTCTCCTTTCGTGCCCGGGACGAATCGTTGATTCCCGTCGTTCGGGAGGTGAGTCTTGAGGTGGGCAGACGTGAGGTCGTCGGATTGGTGGGCGAGAGCGGAAGCGGCAAAACGGTGACCAGCCTCGCCGCGATGGGCCTTCTGGACGAGAACGCCGTCGTCCGGGGCCGGCTGACTCTCGGAGACACTGAACTCCTCTCGTTATCCCGACGGCAATGGGAGGGGGTACGAGGAAAACGCCTGGCAATGATCTTCCAGGACCCTATCGGCTCGTTGAATCCCGTCTTTTCCGTCGGCCGCCAGGTAGAAGAGGCGCTGGAACATGCAGGAGAATACACAAAGGCGGAGCGGCGGCAGAAGGTTCTCGAATACTTCAGGCGGGTGGGTATCGTACATCCCGAGGCGCGGTACCGCGACTATCCCCACACCCTGTCCGGCGGGATGAGCCAACGGGTGGCGATCGCGATGGCGCTCGCCGGCAACCCGGATCTCCTCATCGCCGACGAACCGACCACCGCCCTGGACGTCACGATTCAGGCCCAGATCCTGGAGCTTCTCCTTTCCCTCCGGGACGACCCGGGTTTGTCGATCCTCCTGATCACCCACGATCTCGGCGTCGTCGCAGAGTACTGCGATTCCGTCTACGTCATGTACGCCGGGCGGATCGTGGAACGCGGACCGGTCCGCTCCGTCTTTGCGGCGCCGGCACACGTATACACCAAAGGGTTGCTCGCTTCCGTTCCATCGACGAAGACCGCAGGGCGCCCCCTGCAGCCGATAGCCGGAACGGTGCCGGGTTTGCGCGAGATCCCTGAGGGGTGTCCGTTCTATATGCGGTGTCCGATCCGTCTTTCCGTCTGCGAGACGGAGATGCCCGACGATACCGTCGTCGCCGATGGTCACGCCGCGGCGTGCCACAAACTCACCGTCACCGGGGATGCCGTATGACCACACCGCTGCTGGAACTTGATGACGTCTCACGGACGTTTCGCGTCCGGAACCCTGCCGCGATCTTCGGCGGAAAGCGCACCTTGACCGCAGTGGACGGCGTCTCTTTCCGCGTTGATGCCGGTACAACCCTTGGTCTCGTCGGCGAAAGCGGGTGCGGCAAGTCGACACTGGGTAACATTATCGCCGGTCACCTGCGACCGGACGCCGGTTCGGTCTTGTTCGAGGGTAAACCGCTGAGCCCCGTGCGAGATCCGGAGACGACGCGATCTATCCAGATGGTGTTCCAGGACCCCGCCGGCGCGTTGGACCCGCGGTGGCCGGTGCTCGAACAGATACGGGAGCCGCTGGAAATCTTCGGCGACGGTACCGGACGCTCCCGTAAACGGAAAGCCCGGGAATACATGGAACTGGTGGGACTCTCCCGGGACTACGAGGACTCGTACCCCCATCAGCTCTCCGGCGGTCAGCGACAGCGGGTGGTAACCGCACGGGCGTTGGTGTTGGAGCCGAAGCTTCTCGTCTGCGACGAGCCTGTTTCCGCCCTCGACGTCTCTATCCAGGCGCAGGTACTCAACCTCCTTATGCAACTGCAGCGCGAGCTCCGGTACACATACCTCTTCATAACCCACGATCTCCGGGTGGTTCGTCACATCGCCGGCGAGACGGCGGTGATGTATATGGGCCGGATCGTCGAGCGGGCGCCGACGGATACCCTTTTCGCAGATCCGATTCATCCCTATACCAAGGCGTTGCTCAGCGCTGTACCGCAACCGGACCCGACGGCCCGGAAAGAGCGGATCGTCCTCCAGGGTGACCCCCCGAGCCCGCTTGCGCTCCCTCCGGGGTGTCGTTTCAGCTCCCGGTGTCCCTACGTGATCGATCGGTGCACCCGTGCCGAACCGCCCTCTTACACACGTTCCACCGGCAGGCAGGTGGCGTGCTATCGTGCGGAGGAACAATGACCGGATATATCGTACGGAGAATACTCCGGGGAACGCTGACGTTGTGGATGGTGGTGACCTTCGTGTTTGTGGTCCTCCGGCTGTCGGGAGATCCGGCGTATTCCATCCTGCCGCCGGACGCCCCACCGGAAGCGTTTGAATCGTTCCGGAAGAGTTGGGGGCTGGACGAACCGATCTGGAACCAGTACGTCGTCTACTTTCAGAACATCCTGCGCGGCAACCTCGGCCGTTCGATTCTCGACGGACGCGATGCCTGGACCGTGGTCCGGGAGCGTATCCCCAAAACGTTGACGCTAATGGGACTGGGGTTGTTTCTATCCCTCTCCATCGGCGTACCCGCCGGGGTGTACGCCGCGCTCCACCGCAACACGTGGAAAGACCGGGGAATCATGTCCTTCGCAGTGTTCGGGTACAGCCTGCCCAACTTTTTTCTCGGGGTGCTGCTTATCCTCGTGTTCTCCATCAAGCTGAGAATCCTTCCCACCTCGGGGAGTGATACCTGGCGACACTACATCATGCCGGTTGTGACGATCAGCGCGTGGAGTACGGGTGTTCTGGTTCGGTTCGTCCGGGGATCGATGCTGGAGGTCCTCGGGAGTCCCTACGTACGTACTGCCCACGCCAAAGGGTTGTCTCGTGAGCGGGTGGTCAATACCCACGCACTACCGAATGCCGCCATCCCGACGATGACGATCGTAGGGTTCATGGTGGGGATGCTCATCGGGGGAGGTGTCGTCACCGAAACGGTGTTTGCCTGGCCCGGGGTCGGGCGTCTGTTGGTCACCTCGGTGGGAAACCGGGACCTCGCGGTGGTGCAGATCATCGTACTCCTGCTCTCGGTGGCGATGGTAACCGCCAACACCGTCGTAGATATCCTCTACGCCGTGGTTGATCCCCGGATACGGTTGTACAAAAAGAAGAACGAGGCGTAGAGGATGGAGCGGATGGTCTTTCTTCGAACGCAACGGAAACGCGGGGTTGCGATCCCTCGCCGTCGACGGTCTGGCGCCCTCCCTCCGGCGATCCTCCTCGCGCTGATCTGGATGATCCTCGTCGTCGTGCTCGCGCTCTTTGCGGAGATTATCGCGCCCCACGATTTCGCTGAGGTAAACCTCCGCAAGCGGCTCATCGCGCCGTACATCTTTGGCGGTGAGGACCCGGCGCACCTTCTCGGGACCGACCACCTCGGGCGTGATCTCTTCAGTCGCGTCCTCGTGGCGATCAGGATCAGCCTCCTCGTCGCCCTGGTTGGAACGGTCGTCGGTGCGGTGGCGGGAACCCTCCTGGGCTTTGTCGCCGCCCATCTCCGCGGGTGGGCGGAAAGCGCGATCACTCTCCTTATCGATTTCCAGGCGTCCCTCCCGTTCATGATACTCGCGATGGCGGTGCTGGCGTTTTACAGCTACAACCTTCCCCTGTTTCTCGCGCTCATGGGGATCTACGGGTGGGAAAAATACGCCCGCATCGCTCGGGGGATGGCGTTGTCCGCCCAGGAGCAGGGGTACGTTCGCGCCTTGCGCGGCTTCGGGGCCCCGACGCGGCGCATCTACCTTCAACATATCCTCCCCAACATCGCCGGGGCGTTGATCGTCAACATGACGGTCAACTTCCCCGACACGATTCTCGCCGAGTCTTCTCTGAGTTTTCTCGGGCTTGGAATCCAACCACCGTTGACGAGTCTCGGTAGCCTTCTCGGTCAAGGCCGGGCGTACCTTCTCGACGCGTGGTGGATCGCCGTCACGCCGGGAGTCATTATCTTCCTGACTACCTTGTCGATGAGTCTTCTCGGCGATTGGGTGCGGGACCACCTCGATCCAACCCTGAAACGGCGGGTATAGATTCGGGAAACCGCTGTAACGGTCACCCGACTTGACGA
>JBKHFT010000154.1:0-7013 GCA_046540055.1 Alkalispirochaeta sp. | reverse complement strand
ATCCAGCTCCTCGACACCCTTCCGCCCCAGGAATCAACCGCCTTTGACGGACTGCAATCGTTCGTCACCTCAAGGACGCTCCCCCGTGTGGAACCACAACTGTGTGCGGCCGTGGCGGGAGAAGGCGGCTGATGAGAGGAGCCACGCCGAGGTAGCGGGGGTGTCGGGGAAGCAGATCCGCGAGATGAACCAGGGGTTCTATACGCGTCGGTTTCGGGTCATCGGAGAGGCGGTGCCGGAATCGATCCGGAGAGCGTTCCTCGCTCAGATAGCGACACCGCCGGTGCGCTGGAAGGTCGGCCAGACGGGTACGAGCATCCGGGTTCCGGATTACGCCAAGCGCGACCTCCTCGCGTCCTTGTCCGCATCAACAGGCTTGTAGATACTACACTAGAGGCGCCCTACGCCGGCGTAGGTGAAACCCTTCTCCCGGACCTTCTCCGGATCCAGCACATTCCGGGCATCGAAAATCAACCGCCCGGGCATCACCCTCGCGGCCCGATCAAGGTCGAGGTTCCGGAACACGTTCCACTCGGTAACGATGATCGCCGCATCGGCGCCGGAGAGCGCCTCGAATTCGTCCTCACAGTAGAGGAGCCGCTCCGCCGCGGCCTCGGCGATCTTCTCCCGGAGATCCGAGTTCAGCCCGCCCCCGAAGGGCCCCTCTCCGATGACGGCGCTGCGGAAGTTCGCCATCCCTTCGGGATCGAACGCGCGGACCACCGCACCCTCCCGTAGCAGCTCCTGGACGATATCGATCGCGGGACTCTCCCGAACATCATCGGTCTCCGCCTTGAACGCCAGCCCCAACACCGCCACCGTTTTACCATGGGGAGAACCGCCCATCAGACGCACCAGCTTCCCGGCGGTGATCGTCTTCTGCCGATCGTTCGCATTGACAACCTCCCGGATCAGACTCATGTCGACACCGTACTCATCACCGGTGGAAACGATCGCCTTCGTGTCCTTCGGGAAACAGCTCCCACCGTAGCCGGGACCGGGGTGAAGAAATTTCGGACTGATCCTGCCGTCCATCCCCATACTCCGGGCGATCGTGTGGATATCGGCGCCCGCCGCCTCGGCGAGGTTCGCCATCTGATTGATAAACGTGATCTTCGTCGCGAGAAACGCGTTGGACGCGTACTTGACCAGCTCCGCCGTCTCGAGATTGCACCATACAAAAGGCGTCTCGATCAGGTAGAGGGCACGATAGACATCTTCCATGTACTCCCGGGCGCGATCATCCTCATATCCCAGTACGATCCGGTCGGGATGGAAGAAATCCTGCACCGCCTTCCCCTCCCGAAGAAACTCGGGATTACTCACCACCGAAAACCCCTCACCGGGAGCCTGACCACTCGCCTCGGCGATGATCCCCTGGATCCGCCGGTTCGTCCCCACCGGGACGGTACTCTTCGTTACCACCACCTTGTACCCGTTGAGATTCCGGGCTACCTGCCGGGCGGCGCTCTCGATCTGCGACAGGTCGGCGCTTCCGTCCGCCGCCGGGGGCGTTCCTACCGCAAAAAAGACGATATCCGCGTCCCGAATCGCCGCGTCACCATCGGTGGTGAAGTGCAGCCGGTCCGCCTCGATGTTCCGCTGCAGATACGACTCGAGTCCGATCTCATAGATCGTCGGTCGTCCACCGTTCAACGTCTCCACAATATCGGTTCTCAGATCGACGCCGGTGACGGTGTTGCCAAAATCGGCGAGTCCCACGGAGCTCACCAGTCCCACATATCCCGTTCCCAGGACGGTAATGTTCTTTGCCATATCCCGTGTATGGTACCGTGGAGCGCCGGATGATACAATCCCGCCATGGACCTGCGCATCACCAACACCGCCTCCATTATCAGCGGCGATCGCGTTCTCACCGATCACGACATCATCGTCCGGGACGGGACGATTACGGCACTCGAACCATCCGGGTCTGCCGGGCCGGGACCCACCGAAAGGGTCGGCCCCAACCGGCTCAACGGGGATCGAGGTCATACCGGTGCCGACGGTGTTCGTGACGGCGCCGGCACAGACCTGCCCGTCAGGGACGAGCGCGAGCGTGTCATCGACGGCTCCCGGTTCTGCGCGATCCCGGGATTCAAGAACGCCCACACCCACGCGGCGATGACCCTCCTCCGGGGCTACGGCGACGACATGCGCCTCCAGGAATGGCTCCAGACAAGGATCTGGCCCGCCGAATCGGCACTTACCGGTGAAGACGTCTACGCGGGCACCCGCCTCGCTGCGATCGAGATGATCGCGAGCGGCACCACCTTCGCCAACGATATGTACTTCTTCTTCCCCGAGGCGTACCGCGCCTTCGCAGACAGCGGCATCCGCGCCGCCGTGGGCCTCGCCCTTTTCGATTTCGGCGACGCCGACCGCCGCAGACAGATCCAGAAAGAGGTGGACACCCTCCTCGACGAGTACGCCGGTCGTGGTAGCGACGGGAGCCTCGTATTCCCGACGATCGCTCCCCACGGCATCTACACCTGCAGCGGCGAGCTCCTCCAGTGGGCGGCGGCGCGCTCCCGGGAGTTCGATCTCCCCTTTCACATCCACATGTCCGAAACGGAGCAGGAAGTTGACGATTGTGTCGCCGCCCACGGCCTCCGCCCCTGGCGCTACCTCCAGCGCCTCGGCGTCCTCGATGAGATCGCCGGCCGGGGGATCGCCGCCCACGGGGTGTGGCTCGACGACGACGAGCGCTCCCTCATCGCCGAACACCGGATCACCCTCGCCCACAACCCGGTGAGCAACATGAAACTTTCCTCCGGGGCGTTCGACTGGGCCGCCGTCGCTGAACGCGGTATTCCGGTGATGCTCGCCCCCGACGGCGTCGCCAGCAACAACAATCTCGACATGTTCGACGAGATGAAGACGGCGGCGCTCTTACAGAAGCATCACTTCCGAGAGCCGACCCGTCTTCCCGCCTCGGAGATCCTGGCCGCGGCAACCGGTGGACGGAGTGACCTCTTCCGGCGGTGGGGCGTCGGGGGAGCCCTCGAGGCGGGGGCGCCCGCGGATATCACCCTCGTCTCCCTCGACCACCCGCAGCTCGTGCCGGTCCACAACATCGAGAGCAACCTCGCCTACGCCGCCAACGGCACGATGGTAGACACGGTGATCTGCAACGGGAAGATCCTGATGGAGGGACGCCGGATACCGGGCGCCGATGAGGTGATGCGCGCCGCCGCGGATCGGGCACAGGCGCTTGTAAAGCGGTCCTGAAGGAACCGGAAGGTTCTCCCTGTCCGGAACAGTTACGATCCGCTCGGGCGGGCGCCACGCCTCCACGAGACGATACGTCCCGCTATCAGAAGGGCGATCGTCCCCAGTACGGCAGCACCGACGATACTGCCCACACCGGCGATCGTCTCGGCGATGTCGGGACGAAAGAGATAGAACACCCCCAGACTGACCATCAGAGCGCCGCCTGCCAGCTTCAGGACACGCGCCTGGTCAACGCCGAAGCGGATGCGGTGCATTGAGACCGCGGCGACGGTGATAATCCCCATCTCCAGTATGAGGTACACGAACAGGTACAGCCCCAGCAGGAGCGCATACCCCGCGAAGGAAAGTTCGAGAGAGGTAACGTACCGAGACCAGATCATCGGGAATCCGGCGGTACACGGAAGTTCCACGATCGCAACGCCCCCGGCAAATAACGCGGTGATCAACGCCAACCGCAATGACGTTCCGTCTCGCTCGGCGATGTCGCGGCTTGTCACGCCGATCCAGCGCTGAAACCGCGGTGAAATGGTGAGGGAGAGCCCGTGTTTGAACGCGAAGTAGTCCTTCACGTTCACAAGCCCCATTCCCACGGCGACGACGGCAACCACGACGCGAACCGCCAGGGCGTGGCCGACCACGGCAAACACGTTCAGGAAACCGACCATAAACGCACCGTATATCAGCACCGTCACGACGAGGAACACGCCGCCGACGAGTATCACCCGCCGTCGGGAACCGGTGTGAGCGATCAGCCCCAACAGGAGGGTAAGCACCCACAGGGAGCACGGATTGAAGCCGTCCACGAATGCGATCGCCGCGGTTACGAGGAACGCGGGAACCGTCTCGGGATCAACGATTCCGAATAACGGAAGCTCGATGTCTTTGGACGGTTCCCGTCCCCGGATCGCCGACTCGATCTGTTCGATGACACCGTCGCTAAACCCGATCCATCCGTGGTTCTCGAAGAAAAACTGGGGTACTCCAGCGGACGTACTGCCGTAATACTCGCGGGTTTCGGCGAAGATCGCCCGGTTTTCCGCGGACTCATAGACTTCATACCGCTCCACCGTGATCCCGGGATACTCCCGCTCCAGCCGGTCCAGGTGCGGTTTCGCCGCCTCACAGTGCGGACACCCGATGCCCCAGAAGAATCGCAGAACCCCCGGTTCGCCGGGGGCGCCAACTGCCGCAGCGTCCTCGTCTCCGGTTGCCCCGGCGTGATAGCGCGTTTCCGACGCCGCCCGGTCAAACGGTCGGTACCGTCCGTGGTCGAGAAAAAAGCGTATCTCCCGGGGAAGATGGCGTTCGATCGCGTAGTTTCCCTGATAGATGTTGTGTCCGACCTGCAAGACCGGGAAGGTGCGGTACTCCAGCCCGCGGTCGGCTAGGAGAGCTCGCGCTTCGGCCTCGCCGGCGGACTTCAGGATATCGACCAGCGTGACATCAAAGGACACGCCGTAACGCTCCCGCAGTTCCGGCAGATACGATTCCACAAACACGTCACAATGGTCGCAGGAGATGTCGCCGTAATAGGTGAGCGCCACCGCCGGCGTATCCTGGGAGTACACCGACTCCATGCCGGCCGCCAACACGCACGCCGCCGCAACTACCGTGATGATCGCCCTTGGAAACGGGTTTCCCCTGCCCCTGAAGCGTGCTTTTCGCGTCACCGGGAGAGTATAGTCCGTCCCGCCCCTGAAGCGTGCTTTTCGCGTCACCGGGAGAGTATAGTCCGTTGGTGTCGGGTGCGTCAGCGGTGCCGACCTGTCCGGCAGGGCCGCGAGGTACCGGTCTCAGGTCGCTCCACCCGGGGCAGTTACGATCGATTCTGCAACATCATTGTGGAGACTGCAGGTATCGATCCAGCCCGAGAAGGAGCCGCCGCGCCCGCCACTCGGGGATGAAAAAGCGGTCCTCCCGGGAACTCGCCCGGGCGGGGACGCGCTCCTCGTCGTCGGGGGGCCAGAGGTCGATCGTGACGACGGTGCCGTCGTTCCGTTCTACCTCCACCGTCGCGATCGTCTCGCCGTTGAAAAGGGCGCGGGAGGCATCAGGATCGGCGTCGTACTCGGGGAATCCCGTCGCCTCGAAGGAGACGAACTCCCGGATCAGCGCGTTGCGCCGCGCCGGATCCACCTCCTCGTCAAGATCGGTGACCCAGTCGGAGGTCGGGCCGGCGGCGAGGTCGTCGGCAGCACCCCCCGCCGGCGCGGTACCTCCACCGGCAGCGTCGCCGCCCTCCCCCGCCGGCGCGGTATCGTCACTCCCGGGAGCGTCCGCCCGGGATCCCTCGGGACCGGCGTCGCCGGCACCCTCCGGCGGGGTATCACCGCTGTCTTCAGCCGGGGGGGCCCCGTCGTCGTCGATCTTCCGTTGCACCCGAACCGTCTCGAACTCGGGGCTCGCGATCCGTACCTCAAGAATGTCGGACTCGTCGATCGCGAACATCGTCTTTTCACGGTACCGCATCGGATCGGTGGAGATCGCGGTATCCAGCGCCGTCGGAAGAAGAACGATCTCGGTGCTTCCGTTGATCCGTCCGTACACCGCGTTCCCCGCCGCGGCGCTGCCGCCGAGCTGGAGCGCGATCGGCTCGAGGTCGCCGGTAAAGATACGCAGCGTCCGTCGGTCCTCTTCCTCGAGGCCGTAGTCGGCGTCGTTCCCCCGGGCGGTGACCACATCCACCGTATCGAGTCCCGTCACGGTGTCCACGATCGCCGCGATCGCGTCGGGGTTTACCGGATGCCCCTCGTCGCCCATCGTCCAGGCGTCACCGCCGGATCCGTCGCCGCTCGCACCGCCTCCGTCCCCGACCTGATCGCCGTTCGCACCGCCTCCGTCCCCGACCGCCGCGTCTCCGGCGCGGAGAAAACGCAGTTCACCCTCGGCGTCGACGATCCGGATCTGATCGATCGACTCCGTCAGGTCCGGGATCGGGATCGTGTTCCGCCGGGACCCGGTGGTCTCCTGGACGACAAACACGACCACCAGCACCAGCAGGATCGCAGTATAGATCATCGTCCTCGCGGGAATCGTGTTCACCTTCATGACTCATCTCCCTTCTCCGGGGTCGGTCCCTCGGGAACCGCTCGCTCCTGCATCGGTCGCTCCGGGCTCGCAAAAAGCTCCTGAATCCGCCGGCTTCTCCGCCGCCGCCGTTGCCACACGACGATACCGATGACCACCACCAGCGCCGGCACCAGCACCGTATTCCCCCAGCGGGCCACCGGAACCGACGCGGGATTCATCACCACGATCCGCGGTACCCCGAGCCCTTTGCTCCGCAGCTCCGCTACCCCGGCGGCGCCGTTCAGGTAGTCCAGCACGTTCATCAGGAGCGTCCCGTTCGGCGATCGCCCCTCGGGGTCCAGGAGTTGCGCCGTCGTCATCGCCGAGGATCCGATCACCACGATTCGCGCCTCGTCGATCCCCGCCTCGAGGAAGCGATCGGTCTCGACGGAGCGGGCGATCACGTCCGAGCCGGATTCGTCGTCAGTCGAACCCGGAGGGGTCTGCGGAGCCCCGCGGCTGGTACCGTCGGCGTTCATCCCCCCTCCGTCGGCGTCCCCCGATCCTCCGTCCCCGAGGGCGGCGATACCGAGATCTACCGGCTCGTCGAAGTAGCTGTCGAAGCGCCCCTCGAGGAGCACCGCGATATCCCGACGCCCGGGGTCCGCCGTCGCGGGGGCGCCCTGGACCCAGGGCCCTACCTCGACGGGCGGCGCGGTCCAGCTCCGGGATGACGAGCGCAATAGCGGGATGTACCGCGCGGCGTCGGC
>JBKHFT010000153.1:0-7082 GCA_046540055.1 Alkalispirochaeta sp. | reverse complement strand
ACCGGACTGGCGGGGAGTAATCTTCCGCCGGGAGTACAAGGAGCTCGGGGATGTTATCAATAAGAGCAAGCGGTGGTTTCGGCAGATGTTCCCCGGCGCCCGGTTCCTTGAGACGGACTCGAAACTGAAATGGGTGTTCCGGGACGGGGAAGAGCTCCTCTTCCGGTTCGCGAAGAACGAGGACGACTACTGGGACTACCACGGGCACGAGTACCCGTTCATCGCATGGGAAGAGCTGACCAACTGGCCGAGCCTGGACCTGTACTTGAAAATGATGTCCGTTTGCCGGTCAACCAATCCGTATATTCCGCGGAAGTACCGTAGTACGGCGAACCCCTATGGACCCGGGCATAACCAGGTAAAAGCGCGATTCATCGATCCGGCCCCGCCAGGTGTGCCGATACACGAATCCTTCACCGACCCTGTCTCCGGTCGCGAGCTCACCCGGTCTCGTGTCAGGATTCACGGGTCAATCTGGGAAAATAAGATCCTGCTCGAGAACGATCCAGAATACCTCCAAACACTCCTCGCGATCCGCGACAAGAACCTCCGGAAAGCCTGGCTATACGGAGACTGGGATGTCATTGCCGGAGGCGCGATTGACGACGTCTGGGACCGGGATATCCACGTTGTCAGGCCGTTCAAGATTCCCTCCAGCTGGTACGTCGACCGGTCGTTCGACTGGGGGAGTACGAAACCGTTCTCCGTCGGGTGGTGGGCGGAGTCCGACGGTACACCAGTGGAACTCGACGACGGCCGCCGGAAGACATATCCCCGGGGCTGGCTGTTCCGGATCGGCGAGTGGTACGGCTGGAACGGTACACCGAACGAGGGTCTGAGACTGACCGACCAGGCAATCGGGCAGGGTATCCGGGAACATGAGGAATACCTCCGGGATTCCCTCGGTGTCCAGCGTATCAATCCCGGACCTGCTGACTCTTCGATCTTTGACGCTGATCCCGGGAAGGACTCGATCGCCCACGGTATCAACGCCGGATATCACGGGAAGACAACCCTCGCGAGTCGGAACATCTTCACCGAGGCCGACAAGCGACCGGGTAGCCGCATCCGTCGCCTCCAGGCGCTCCGACGACGACTTGAAGCGGCTCTCGAAGAACGGCCGGAAGAGCCGGGTCTCACCATATTCGACACCTGTACGGACGGATTCATCCGCACCGTGCCAGTTCTTCCCAGGGACAAACGGAACCCGGAGGACGTCGATACCGACGCTGAGGATCACGCATATGACGAGTCATCTTACCGAATAACCGCAGCAAAGAATGTTGCCCGCCGGGTGAAAGTGAGGTTGTCGTAATGCCCGTCACGACGATGCATAGCGAGTACCAGAAGAATCTCTCGAAGTGGCAACGGTACCGCGACGCGGTGTCGGGAGAGGACGCGGTCAAAGCTCGGGGCGAGACCTACCTCCCGAAGAAAAGCGTACGACAATCGAAGGACGAGTACCTTGCATACGTACAACGGGCGATGTACTTCAATGCGTCGGGTCGTACGAAGGACGGACTCGTGGGGCTCTTGGATCGTGTCCAACCGGTTGTTACGTACCCGGAGTCAATGCAGGAGATCATCGACGACGTCACCCTCGACGGGATCTCCCTTGCCGAGTTGGTGAGACAGGCGGAAGACGATGCGATCACCGTTGGTCGTGCCGGGGTGCTCGTTGACTATCCGACATCTTCTGACGAAGGCTCTCTTACACTCGCAGAATATGAGCGTGCCGGGAACCGTCCGTATGCGAAGTTCTACCCGGCGGAGGCGATCACCAATTGGGAAGAGCGTCGCGTCGGAAACCGTACCCTCACGACCCGGATCGTACTTCACGAGACCGTCTACGAATCGACACCCGAAGACGAGTTCGCGTCCGAGGTTGTTGAACGGTACCGAGTTCTCGACCTTCCGGACGGAGTGTACCGACAGCGGTTGTTCGAACGCGCCGGCGACGATCGCTCTGGGGAGTGGCAGGTAGTCGAAGAGATATACCCTCGTCGCGCCGGCCAGCATCTCCCGTACATTCCCTTCGAGTTCATCGGTCCGCGACACGGTCTTAGTGGGGTGCAAAAAGCGCCTATAGCCGACCTCGCGGATGTTAATCTCTCTCACTACCGCACGATGGCCGATCTCGAGAACGGACGTCACTGGTGCGGGAGCCCCACACCGGTGTTTATTGGCGAGTTCTCATCTCCCGACGGAGACGAAGTGACCGAGGTCCGTCTCGGAAGCGAATCCGGGATACAGATGACGCAGGGATCTGAGGCCATGTACCTCGAGTTCACCGGTGCCGGTCTGAATGAGCTACGAGAGGCAGACAGGCAGAAGCGGGAGATGATGGTCGTCCTCGGAGCGCGAATCCTCGCTCCTGACCAGCGCCAGGTCGAAGCCGCAGAGACCGCCGCGATACACCGGGCGGGAGAGAACTCCACGCTGGCCTCGATCGCGAATAGCGTTTCGAAATCGATTACTCGGGTGATGGAGTATCTCCGGGACTGGTATGGGGCGACCGGTGATGTCGGATGCGAGATTAACACGGACTTCATGCCGGCGGAGATGTCACCCGAAGAGCTTCGAGAAACGGTCGCCGCGTGGCAGGCCGGTGCTTTGTCCGCTCCGGAACTGTTCGAGCGTCTGCAGAAGGGCGAGATCGTTCGCTCGGACAAGAGCTACGAAGACCATCAGGAAGAGATCGAGGCCGAGGGACCGCGACTTGGAATGGTCGGAGGAGGTCTCGAGTGACCGCGAACGAGCTCCTCCAACAAGCTGGGATCTCACACGCCGTCTACCTCGAGCGGCTCAAGACGAGCGAAGTGAATCGGATCATCTCCCTGCTGAACGCGATTGATCGAGATCTGGTAACCCGGATCGCTACAAAGGCGGGAGACACGTTCACGAAAGCCCGCCTCGAGGCGCTCCTCCGGGACATCCGGGTCATCAACGCCGAGGCAGTTGCTGAGCTAAATATCGGACTCCGGGATGGAATGAAGCAACTCGCGGTCTACGAGTCTGACTTCCAGGCGCGGAAGGTCCAGGAGTCGATTCCGATCCAGTGGAATATCACCCAACCGAGCCCGTCGCTGCTGCACGCTGTCGTATTCGATCGACCATTCGCGAATGCCCTATTCGCTCAGCACATCAAGAATATTGAAGGTCGCCGACTGAGTTTGATCGAAGGGGCAATCCGCATGGGTGTAGCCGAGGGAGAATCGATCGCCCAGATCGTGCGGCGGATTCGCGGGACCCGGGCGGCAGGGTATGCCGACGGAATCCTCGAGCAGTCCCGTCGGGAGATCGCGTCTCTCGTTCGGACGGCGGTCAACCATACCGTCACGACGGCCCGTGAGGAGATGTACGACCAGAACTCCGACCTCATCAAGGGAGTCCAGTACGTCGCGACACTCGACAGCCGGACAACACTCACATGCGCTTCGCTGGATGGCAAGGTGTTTCCGATGCACGAAGGGCCGCGCCCGCCGCAACACTGGGGGTGCCGTTCGACAACGATCCCAGTCACAAAATCATGGAGGGAGCTCGGAATCAGTCTCCGGGAAGCACCGGACGGTACCCGGGCGAGTATGAACGGCCAGGTAGCAGCCTCCACCACATTCCGGACCTGGCTCAGGAAACAGCCGGCGAGTGTCCAGAGAGACGTTCTCGGCGCGAAACGCTACGACCTGTATCGCGAAGGCATGGAGATAGACAGGTTCGTCCGAGACGGACGGGTCCTGACACTCAAGGAACTCGAGCGGCGAGAGAAGACCGCCGCGTAGTGAGGCGAGACGCCTCGTCAAGAATCAGGACCGAGACGGTCCACGGGAGGGGACATGGACAAGAAGAAGCTCAAAGAGATTTTGAGCAAAATCTTCGGAGAAGAAGTGGCGGAGGAGCTCGTCGATACTGCAACAGACGAGGTGTTCTCGGAGATCGAGGCACTGGTTCGGACGAAGGACACCCTGCGCGACGAAGTGAAAGAGCTGCGGAAGAAGACCAAGCGGTACGAGGAGATCGACCTTGACGAGATCGAGGCGATGCGGACCGAACTCGAAGAGCTCCGAGACGGAGCGACCGAGTCGGACGACGATCCGGACGACGGGAAACCCCAGAAAGGGAAGAACCGTCAGGAGATTCAGGCCCTGATCGATCGCGAGACGCGAAAGCTCAAGGACGAAATCGAGAAACGGGATAAACGGATCAACACCCTCGTATCTACCAGAGACTCCGCGCTCATCGATCGAGAGATCAACGGTGCAGTCGAGCAACTGGAAGATGGTCTTACCAAGGACGGGAAGAAACTTACTGCTGCTGGACGTCGCTACCTCAACGAGGTCCTCCGCTATCGTGCGCAGGTCGTCGAAGAGGACGAAGACGCCACGGTTGTGTTCCCGAGTTCAGACGGAATCAACCTCCCCCCCGGAGAGTACCTACAGGACTGGTCGCGAAGCGACGCGGCCAAGGATTTCATCGCTGCCCCACAGAACGCCGGTGGCGGTTCCGGTGGCAGTGACGGCACTCCTGGCGGGAAGAAACCCGAGGAGTACACCGAACAGGAGCGGATCCAACTCTATCGCCGTGATCCCGCAATGTTCAACAAGCTGTTTGGAGGTAACTGATGCCAGCTACAAGACTCACAGACATGATCGTCCCGGAGGTCTATCTGACCTACCAGGCCGAGGACAATCCCGAAAAGACCGCGTTCTTCCAGAGCGGAGTCGCGGTACGCAATGAAGCGCTCGACACCAAGGCAAAGACCGGCGGGCCGACGGTACACATCCCGTTCTTTCGCGATCTTGATCCTGACTCGGAGCCGAACGTTTCGAACGATGATCCAGCGGATCTCGCGGTACCCGAGAAGCTCACCTCGGATGAGCAGATCGGGCGGATCGCGTACCTGAACAAGGCGTATAGCGCGACCGATCTGGCCGGGGAGATCGGCGGAGCACAGCCGATGCAGCGCATCCGCAATCGCTTCGGTGTCTACTGGCAGCGCCAGTGGCAGCGCCGGGTACTTGCGGCGGCGGTCGGTGTGTTCGCCGACAACGTCGCGAACGACGACGGAGACATGGTCAACGACGTTGCCATCGAGGACGGCAACAATGCTGCTGAGACCAACCTCTTCACCCGGAAGAACTTCAGCGCGGCCGCGTTCACCCTCGGCGACAAGGTCGACGGTATCACCGCGATCGCCGTCCACTCGATGGTCTACCAGACGATGCTCGACAACGAGGACATCGAGTTCATCCCGGACAGCGAAGGCAAGGGCCAGATCGCCACGTTCCTCGGCCGGCGGGTGATCGTCGACGACGGAATGCCGGTGGTAGCCGGTGGGACGAGCGGATTCAAGTACACCTCAATCCTCTTCGGACCCGGCGCGATCGGCTACGGCGAGGGGACCCCTCAGGTTCCGGTGGCCGTCGAGCGCGAGGAGCTCCAGGGTGGTGGCGGTGGTGTAGAAACCATCGTCGAGCGGTCCACCTGGCTGATTCATCCGTTCGGCTTCAAGGTCTCGGCGAGTCCGGCAGGGCAATCGTTCACTTCGACGGAGCTCAAGGACGCTGCGACGTGGGACCGAGTGTTCGACCGAAAGAACATTCCCCTCGCGGCGCTGATCACCAACGGTTAAACCAGGCGCCCCGGTTCGCCGGGGCGCATTCGAGGAGATGCATGATGCCGACGATTAACGAACTGCTGAAGCAGAAACAAGAAATGGAACGCCGGATGCGGGTACGCGAGATGGGGGAAGAGGTCACCGAGCCGGGAGACGCCGGAACCACGGAGATCGAGATCACCGAAGAATCCCTCGCGGAGCTCGAAAAGGAACAACTCCAAGCGATCGCAACTGAGATGGGTATCGAGTTCGACGGGCGGACCGGGGAAACGAAGCTCCGGGAACTGATTCTGGATGCGGCGGGGCAGGCGCTGGAGGAGTAACCGATGGTCGTCGAAGACGGAACCGGCCTTCCGGACGCCGACAGTTACTCTTCGCTCGCCGATGCTGATGCGTACCACGTTGTTGTGGGGAATACCGCGTGGGCTGACGCCGCGTCAGACGCGCGAGAAGCAGCTCTCGTGGCTGCGACCCGGTGGATCGAGTCGAAGTACCGAACCCGGTGGATCGGTTTCAAAGCAACCCAAGATCAAGGGCTCTCATGGCCTCGTTGGGATGCCGTGGATCCAGACGGGTACGAACTGGCTGGTGTCCCCCGTCGAGTCGCACACGCTACGGCGGAAGTTGCGCTTCTGGTCATTACCGGGGAGGAGCTATCTCCACCTCAGGAACGAGGAGGCCGGGTGAAACGGGAGAAAGTCGGACCGATCGAGACGGAATACGCCGAGGGCGCGCCGGCGGGGACGGCATACCCGGCGATATCCGGACTCCTGCGTGGGCTCGTCCACGGCCCGGGATTGAGGATCACGGTGTGAACTACCAGGCGATGGCGAAGAAGGTGGCGAAACAGCTCAAGGCGAAGGGGAAATCGGCAATGATTGTCCGACCCGGTAGCGCCGAGGGTTGGATACAAAAATTCGATGCTCTCACTGGCGAGTACTACTGGGAGGATAGTGAGGGTAGTACCGTGAACACCGATCCTGCGACGCCGACTGAGATCCCGTGTTCCGTGCTGGAGAACCGATTTCTGATACAGCACATCGACGGATCTTTGGTTCAACAGGACGATCGTCTCTTTCTGTCCAGCGAGCAGCCTGAGGTCGGAGACGAACTGCATACCGATGGCGCGGTCCTCAAGGTGATACGAGTGGTACCGCTCCGGCCCGCGGATGTCACGATCTACACGGAGGTTCAGACGCGATGATCTATCGGCTCTTCGACCAGCTTCATACCCTTGTCACTCGCAGGAAGGTTCGGAAGCTCTCTCGGGACCTCGACGAACTCACTGGCGGGGATCCAGAGCAAAAGATGGCACACCATGTCGGAGAGTTTATGTCACTGGTCGAGATCGAAGCGACCCGCACCGGCGACGTAGTCGAGGTCGTATCGATTATTCCGGACGAAGAGGAAGGATACCGGTATCAGGTCCAGTACAAAGACGTGGAGGTGGAGACTTGAGCTTCTACCT
>JBKHFT010000152.1:0-7183 GCA_046540055.1 Alkalispirochaeta sp. | reverse complement strand
AAGCTTCTTTTTCTTTGCCCACTCGGCGAACTCCCGGTCCGGACCGGGATGTTTCGCCATGTAGGCGACCTCGTCGGCGGTGGGCTGGTCCCAGCTGTAGCGATGGTATCCCGTCGAGATGATAAGGATATCACCCTCTTTAACCTCAACCCGCTCTTCGATCATCTCAGAGGTGTAGACATCGTACTCACCGACCACGTCGGAGAGGTCGACGATCACCCCTTCATGGACGAGGAAGTCCATCTCCAGGCTGGCGATATCTTTCCCGGGGGTGTAAAAATGGATCTCGCCGTCCAGGTGGGTCCCGATGTGGTTCGAGTGGGTTACCAGCTGGCCGTTCGCACCGTTCGGGGCGAGGCGTTTGAAGTATTTTACCTGAAGCGGCTCGTACGTAGGCCACGGAGGAGTCCCGATACCGAGAGGGATTGTCAGATCGATGATCTTCATGTTGTTCATCCGTGTTGCTCCTTGAATGATGATGTATCGCCCCATTATAACGCCGATCCGGGGTTTCTGCACCCATATCCCGGGGCAGAAAAAAATGAGAAAGATCGGACCTCCTCATGCCGATACTCGGGGTATGAGGAGGCTTCCGATGAAACGTTATCGCATCAGAACGATGCCCGGGCAACGCGCCTTTCTGGATATCGTCTCCGATCTCGGCGACGACTACCGTGTACGGATTACCCGTTGTTTCGAAGGATACGACACGACCGAAGAACAGACGATGACGAAGCACCTCTTCGATCTGTGCGTCCGGACGGACTACCTTGTTCCGGACGCCGCGACGGATCGCGCCGGTTCCGCGGCTGTGGGAGCAGCGTCGTAGATCGGTTCCGGACGTCGCGACGGATCCCGCCGGTACCACGTCTGTGGGAGCAGCGTCGTAGATCGTATCCGACCGGAGACGGATCTACGCGTAGGCCTCCACGTAAGCGGTGAAGGCGTCGCGGAAACACTGTTCCGGCGGCTTGACCAGCCCCGCACCCACCATACCCACACCGGGATCCTTGTGAGCGATGCCGGTGTTGATCGCAGGCAGAATCCCCGTCTCTACGACTTTTACCACATCGATTCCCGTTGGAGTTCCGCGAAAGTCCATCGCGGGGATCTGGTACGTATCGTTCTCGGCCAGGGTAATCTCGTACATCTGTCGGGTGAAATTCATCGCGTCCGCAGGGGAGCCTCCGACAAACTTCACGATCGCCGGCGCCGCCGCCATCGCGAATCCGCCGATACCGGTCGTCTCGGTGATCACCGAATCTCCGATATCCCGTGCCGCGTCATCGGCGGTGAATCCCGGAAGATACAGCCCGTCGACGATCGATGCGGGTCCGGTAAACCAGCGGTCCGGCAGACCGGAGATGCGAATCCCGAACTCCGTTCCATTCCGCGCCATCGTGTAGATCAGGGAGCTTCCCTCGATCCCCGCTGCTGCATCGACGGTACATTTCGCCGAGGGCATCGTGAGGTTGAGGAAGAAATGGTCGTTCTCGTGCATGAATCGGAACACCTTCGCAAGCTTCTCCCGGTCCTCGTCGAGGGTGACCAGGTACGGTGCCATTTCGCGGATGAACAGACTCGTTCCGGCGCGGTTCCGGTTGTGCCCTTCGTCACCCATCTGCAGGACCTGGGCGATGAGGTTCTTCATATCCAGCGGCCCGTGGGCGGCAAGGGCCCGTTTGAGAATCGGCGCCAGCTCGTCGGCCATCCATTTCAACCGGTCGATCACCTCTTTGGAGTTTGCTCCGTACCGGAGAACCTTCCCGAGCCCCTCGTTGAGGGTACAGTACGCTTTGTTACCGTATGTAGCGTTCTCCATGATCCACACCGGCATACCGGCGGTAACAACCCCCGCCATCGGTCCAACCGAGTTGTGGTGGTGGCACGGGTCAAAATCGATCTCCCCCGACGCGGCGAGTTTCTCCGCCTCGTCCGGAGTGGCGGCGAGTCCTTCGTAGATCAATCCACCGATCACCGCCCCCCGGAGGGGCCCCGACATATTCTCCCACGTTACCGGTGGACCGGCGTGCATGATCAGCTTCTTGTGCATACCGGGAACGACGTCCTGTGCGATTCCGATATCAACGAGAGTCGGTTTACCCGCGAGAACTCGCTTTACCGCCTCGGCGTTGGCCGCAGTACGGTCGAGCTTCCCGAGCGCCTCGGCGCTTTCGAGACGGTCAAGAAGTGTCAGAAGCGCCTCATCCCCGCCGGCGGGGGGCTTCCAGTCTACCTGGGTCGCCGAGGCGCCCAGTTCCCGCAGGGTCGTCCCGAACCCTTCGAGACCGAGGTTGATCGCGTGTACATCATCCTGGAAGAGTTGAACAATCTTGTCTACGTTCATCGTTTCGTTCCTTTCCGCGTTCCCGTCATCGAGCCCCGAGGGTCGCCATGATCCGCTTTGCCAGGTGCGCTGCCTGGGTGTTCGAGGGCATCACCACGACCCCTGCGTCGGTGAGGCGACGCTTCTGGGCGGCGAAGTCCTGGCGATCTCCCTCGGTTCCCGTGATCGACGCGATTACCGGCAGGTATCCTCCGCGTTTTTCGGCGGCCTTCTTCATCGACTCGATCGCAGGGACCAGAGCACCCGCGGGATCGGGGTCGCTGCCGTAGCCGATCACGCAGTCCAGGAGGACAAGGGCGATCTCGGCGTCATCACTCTCACGGTACATCCGTTCCGTTCGGATTGAAGGATCGATCATCGGGTGGGGACGTCCCTGGGTGAACACGTCTTCGCCGAGGTCCACGATCGTATGCTTCCGGGAAACCTGGGGATCCTTGAGTTTGAACGTCTCGTCGGCGGGGTCGAAGGAGTAGATGCCGTCGAGGGCGTCGTTGAGGATAAACACCGCCTCATCGGTGAGGGTCCCGCCGGTGAAGTATCCCCGGAGGTATCGCTGGGCCGAGGAGACCGCCTCCGTCTCACGCCGGACGATCTCATCGATCTCCGCGTCGGAGAGATCGAAGGTACGCCGACGATAGGTGCTTCCCGTAGCGATCGCCACGGAAAGACCGGCGACCTCCTCGAGGCTCCCCGCGTACGTGAGATTGCCGTCGCTTTTCTGCCCGCCCTGACCGGGATCGATCCCGATGAGGTGGATTACCGCCGGTTTCCCGCATCCTTTGAGGGCATCGATCACTTTCTCGGCGACCGGTGGAGCCGGGGGTTTCGAGATCACCGCGATCACCTTCGTCTCCGAATCCTGCCTGAGCGCTTCGATCGCCATAAGCGTGGTGATTCCACCTACCTCTTCGCTTTTCAGGTCTCTTCCGCCGGTTCCGATCGCCTGGCTGCACCCGGAACCGTAACGGGCGATGAGGGATGACACTTCCTGAAGACCCGTACCGGAGGCGCTGACGACGCCGATCGGTCCCCGGGGAACCACGTTCGCGAAGCAGAGGGGGCGTCCGTCGATGATCGCGGTACCGCAGTCGGGGCCCATCATCAGAACCCCTCGGTCCCGGGCGAGCTGCTTCAGGGCGATCTCGTCGTCGAGAGAAACGTTGTCGGAGAACAACATCACGTGTTTGTCCGCGACGACCGCCTTTCGTGCCTCCCTCGCAGCATAGCGCCCGGGAAGGGATATGATGACGAGGTTGCTCTCCGGTACGTGTTCGATCGCCGCCGCGAGGCTCCCTGGGCGATAGGTATCACCACTCCCGTCGGCGGTCTTTTTCCGCAGCAATTCATCCACCATCGCTTCAGCTGCGGTGATCGTCTCCTCCGAATCGGCATCGACGGCGATGATCAGATCATTCGCCCCGGCGCCGGCGAGTTCGTCTCCGGACAGCCCCATATCGGCGAGGAGGTCGAGATTCATCCCGGTACCCATCGCAACGACCGCCTCGGACACGCCGTCCATCTTTTTAATATCCGCACTGATCAGCATGAGAAACACTGAATCGTAGTAGGAGTCCTTACGCAGGATGATCCGCTTCACTGTGCGCCTTCCTTTCGTGTTCGTTCTAATGTACCGAAAACGCTATACTCACTTCCCCGGCGTGTCAAATGATTGTTCCTGCCGCAGTAATGCCCCAGAGGAGCCCGGCGAGGGCGTCAAGACCGGAAGAATGGCCGTGGGCGCGGGCGACGGAGAGCGCTGCCGTCGGGTCGCCCCTGAGGAGAGCATCAGCGACCCGGGACAGGTAATCAGGAAGTGCACCCGCAAGGGCGAGTCGCAGCACTGTCGCTCCACCGGTGGTGGTTTTTCCGAGGGCGGTGCCGATCGGAGCGGTCTGCACGAGAGCCACCCGGGCGATCTGCTGCAGGAGAAGGACGCCTCCGAGAAAGTCGTCTCCGGAGGGAGTGAACCCGATCCCGAGGCCGACCAGGGGGCTCAGATCGTAGGGAGGGAACCCGTTGACCGCTTTCGCCACAACGGCACGGGCCCGTCGCAGAAACGGGTCTTCCCCTGTTCCGGGTCCCTCCGCGACCACCAGCGGCATCAGCCCGGTGATCCGATCGGTCTGTGTGAGAGCGGCAATGGCAGGGTGAATCGCGTCCGTCAGTTCCCGAGGCGGCCGTTCCGGAACGGGAGGCACCGGCGACACGTTGTGGGGAGAGCGACAGGTGCATCGCACTGTAGCTCCCTCGGGGATTCGTGCCACCCTTCGCAGATCCTCGGGATCGACACGGATGGAAAAAGCGGTCCAGTCGTTTCCGTCGGTGATGAGGGAGACGAAATACGATCCGCTCTCATCGGACATCTCGAAATTGATCACCCCGGAATGGCGGCTCCGGAGTACTCCGGTGAAATCCGGCGGTACAAACGCTCCCCGCAGGATCGGGTGGAACGAAACGTCGTAGCTGGACATCGTGTATCTCTACCGGAGCGGATCCGGAACGAATTCGGGGGCGTCGATGGACGGCGCAGGCAAAAAATGGCCCCCGTCGTTTCTTCGACGGGGGCCGGCGCTTCCCGACGCCCGACAGGGTGTTGATCAGGCGCGCTTGAAGCTCTTGAAGTTGATCAGCAGGTTGAGCACGATACCGACGATCGCCGAAAGGGCGAGTCCACTGAAGGACACCTGCCCGAGGGAGAACTCGGCGCCACCGAGGCCGAGGACGAGCATCGCCGCAACGATGATCAACGGCTGGGGACTGTTCATGTCGACCTGTGATTCCACCATGTTCCGGATACCGATCGCCGAAATCATACCGAAAAGGAGGATCGAGATACCGCCGATCACCGAACCTGGGATCGTACCGATCAGTGCGGTGAACTTCGGAATCACGGAGAGGACGATCGCAAACACCGCCGCAATGCGCATCACCGCCGGGTTGTAGACGCCGGTGAGGGCGACGGCACCGGTGTTCTCGCTGTACGTCGTGTTCGCGGGACCACCGAGGAGGGCGGAGAGAGAGGTGGCAAGACCGTCACCGAGGAGGGTGCGGTTCACGCCCGGGTCTTTCAGGAAGTCTTTCTTGACGACGTTCCCGATCGCGATTACGTCACCGAAATGCTCGACCATCGTGACGAGGGCCACCGGCACGACCAGCGCCAGTGCGCCGCCGGCAAACTTCGGAAACATGAATCCCGGAAGACCGACCCACGCTGCTTCGTTAACGGTGGTAAAATCGACCGCTCCGGCGATGATCGCAACGATATAGCCGACGATGAGGGCGAAGAGGACGGGGAGGAGGCTGAGGAATTTAAGCCCCATCCGTTCAAACCCGATCTTCACGAAAACCCCGACCGCGAAGGTGATGATCGCAATCGTCCAGTTCGATCCTGCTCCGTCGATCGCGACCGGCGCGAGGCTCATACCGATGAGGATGATGATCGGCCCGGTGACGTGGGGAGGAAGGATCTTGTGGAGGATATCCGAGGATATAAATGTGAATATCCCGGATACCACAACGTAGACGAGACCGGCAACGAGGATACCACCCGTCGCGTACGCAAGATCCCCGTTGAAGTTGTTGGCCACCGCCATCACCGGAGGAATGAACGCGAAGGAACTTCCGAGGAACACCGGTACCTTGAATTTGGTCAGAACGTGGAACAGCAGCGTGCCGAGACCGGCCGCGAAGAGCGCAACACCCACGTCAAGTCCGGTGATGATCGGTACGAGTACCGTCGCACCAAACATAACGAAGGTGTGCTGGAGACCGAGGATGACGGTCTGACCGTTGATCCCCTCTTGTTTGATAGTATCCGACATAGACGCAAACTCCTTACCTCTTGTGGTATGGTGGGGCCAACGGCCCGTAACACAAACCTGACATTCAGTGTACAAGCATTTTGTCGTTATGCAAGTACCAATCGGCCGGGGACCGACGATTTCCGCCCATTCGGTACGCGTGTTATTCTTGACAACCCCCCTATCTCGGCGTACGGTTTTTCTTTACCAATCGGCGTGTGGCGACAAAGGAGTGCACCGTGAGCATGCGTGAATCGATCCAGCATATGAAAGACCTTCGCGAGCAGGCGCATCGGGGCGGCGGTGAGGATCGGATCAACAAACAGCACGAAAAGGGCAAGCTCAGCGCCCGGGAGCGTCTCGATCACCTTCTTGATGGAGAGACGTTTGTCGAACACCAGGCGTATATCCGCGGACGCTCATCCTCCTTCGGTCTCGGAGACAAGCGATTGCCCGGGGATGGTGTTGTAACCGGTAGTGGTCTGATCGACGGGCGGCAGGTCTTCGTCTCCTCCCAGGATTTCACCGTCCTCGGCGGGTCTCTCGGCGAACAGCACGCCGCCCGGATCGCCGAGGCGCAGAATCTCTCGATCCGAACCCGAACGCCCTTCATCCAGATCAACGATTCCGGGGGTGCCCGTATCCAGGAGGGAGTGCTCTCCCTCGACGGATACGCGAAGATATTTCGGGCCAATACCGATGCCTCCGGGGTGGTGCCGCAGATCTCGGTGATACTCGGCCCCTGCGCGGGAGGTGCGGTTTACTCTCCGGGGATCACCGACTTCATCTTCATGGTCGACCAGGTGAGCAACATGTATATCACCGGTCCCGACGTGATCAGAGCTGTTACCGGGGAGGAGATATCCCACGAGGACCTTGGCGGGGCCGCCGCCCACGCCGCAAAGAGCGGCGTCGCCCACTTCCGTTACGAGAGTGAGGAAGCGTGTTTCGCGGGGATCCGCCGGCTTCTGGGCATGCTGCCCCCCCATAACGGAGAGGAGGCCCCCCGTATCGGTCCGGGCGAGTCCGGGTGGGA
>JBKHFT010000151.1:0-7217 GCA_046540055.1 Alkalispirochaeta sp. | reverse complement strand
ATAATCAGGAATCGTCGGATCGACTACAGAAAATCAGCGGCTCCAATGGTTCTCGCCGCTGCGGGAGAGGTGTCTCGGCGGGCAGAATGAGAAAGGCGTTGCGCAGGCTCCACGATCCCCGGGCGCGCCCGCCGATACCGCCGGGTATTACCGGCGGCCGACGGTGTACGTCAGAACAGACCCTTGATCTGTTCCGTTTCGGGATCGATATCGACCCCCCGGAACGCCGGTACACTGGGCAGACCCGGCATCGTCCGGATATCTCCCGCGAGGGCGTAAATAAACCCGGCGCCGATACTCGGCCGCAGTTCCCGGATCGGGAAGATGAAGTCCCGGGGTGCGTTCTTCAGTGCCGGATCGTGGCTGATCGACAGGTGGGTCTTCGCGATACACACCGGCAGATTTCCATACCCCGCTTCCTCAAACTGCTCGAGCTGTTTCCGGGCAACCGGTGAAATATCGATATCCTTCGCCCCGTAGAGGGTGGTTGCGATCGTCCGGAGCTTCTCCTCCAGAGAGGCGTCGCTCTCGTAGAGAAAGCGCGGCTTCTTCGGTGCGTCCGCCGCAACCGCAACGGCGCGGGCGAGTGCCTCCGCACCGGCGCCGCCCTCGGCGTGGTGGGTGGTCACCACCGCATCCGCCGCTCCCGCTTCCTTCGCGGCGTCGGCGATCAGCTTCCACTCTGTTTCGGTGTCGGTTCCGAAGGCGTTGATCGCTACCACCACGGGAACACCGAAGTTGCCGGCGATTCGCAGGTGGGCCCGAAGATTCTCCAGCCCGGCGGCGAGGAGGTCGAGATTCTCATGCTGATACTCATCGGCGAGCGGTTGCCCGGGGGTAACTTTCGGCCCGCCGCCGTGCATCTTGAGGGCGCGAACGGTGGCAACGAGAACGATTACGTCCGGGAAGGTGCCGCTTACCCGGCACTTGATATCAAAGAACTTCTCCATCCCGATATCGGCGCCGAACCCGCTCTCGGTAACGAGGAAACCGCCCTTGGCGAGGGCGATCTTGTCGGCGATCACCGATGAGTTCCCGTGGGCGATATTGGCGAAGGGACCGGCATGCACGAAAGCGGGTTGCCCCTCGATCGTCTGGAGCAGGTTGGGCCACAGGGCGTCCCGCAGGAGCACCGTCGCCGCCCCGGCGACACCCAGGTCCTCGGTGGTCACCTCGGCTCCCGATCTGTTTCGGGCCACGACGATGCGCCCGATCCGTTTCCGGAGGTCTCCGAGATCGGTAGCGAGGGCAAGAACCGCCATCAGTTCACTGGCAACGGTGATATCGAAGCCACCCTGTCGAACGGGTCCGTCTGCGAGCTCTCCCAGACCGGTGATCACGTTCCGGACCGCACGGTCGTTGAGGTCGACGACGCGATTCCACGAGATCGAGTAGGGATCGATGTGAAGTTTCGACAGTCCCCGCTTTTCGAAAAACGCGTCGGACCACCGGGACTCGTGGTACATCTGGTTGTCGATCGCCGCGGCGACCAGGTTGTGTGCGGCGGTTATCGCGTGGATGTCTCCCGTCAGATGGAGGTTGAACTCTTCCATCGGAAGGATCTGACTGTATCCCCCGCCGGCGGCGCCACCCTTGATCCCGAAGGTCGGTCCCATCGAGGGCTGGCGGATCGCGCACATCGCCCGCTTCCCGATCCTCCCGAGGCCCTGGGTGAGACCGACGGTGGTGGTCGTCTTTCCTTCGCCGAGGGGCGTCGGGGTGATCGCTGTGACGTCGACGTACCGGGCGTCGGGGTGACGAGGCGCATCTCCGACGGCAGGATCAACTTTCGCGACGTTTCGGCCCCAGGGCAGCCATTGGGACTCTTCCAGTCCCGCTGCGGATGCGATTTCGGCGATGGGACGCATCGTCGCAGCTTGAGCGATTTCTATATCGGATTTGTGCATATATCCGGTATAACACGGTCTCGGCGTGGGGGCAAGGAACGATCCGCCTTCAGCCCCCACCCGTTGATCAGTCGATCACGAACACGGTAGAGCCGGTGGTTTCCCGCGCCTCGAGGGCACGGTGCGCTTCCGACGCCTCGTCGAGGCGGTACCGCTGCATCACCGGGATCTTCACGTTTCCACCCTGAACAACGCTGAAGAGCTCACGGGAGTTCTCTTCGAGCTCCTCCCGGGCGGCGATGTAGTGGAACAGCGTCGGCCGCGTCATGAAAAGAGACCCGTTCCGGGAGAGGAGAACCGGATCGAAGGCAGTGATCGCTCCGGAGCTCTGCCCGAAGCTCACTAGGAGCCCCCGGGGACGGAGGCACTGCATACTCGCTTCGAAGGTGTCTTTTCCGACGGAGTCGTACACCACCGCCACCCCGTCACCGCCGGTGATCTCCCGGACACGGTCGATGACGTTCTCCTCCCGGTACAGCACGGGATGGTGGCACCCGTTCGCCCGGGCGAGCTCCGCCTTCTCCTGTGATCCCACCGTACCGATCACCGTTGCTCCGAGATACGCCGCCCACTGACAGAGAATCAGTCCCACACCACCCGCGGCGGCGTGTACGAGAATCGTCTCTCCCGCGCTGACCGGATAGGTCTGCCGGAGCAGGTATCGTGCGGTCATCCCCTTCAGCATCATTCCCGCGGCAACGTCGAATTCGATATCGTCGGGAAGCGCCACGATGCGATCCGCCGGGATCGTCCGGTACTCCGCGTAGGTGCCCGGAGAGGTGTGCACGAAGGCGACGCGTCGTCCCTCCGTCCACCCCTGGACGCCGGGACCGATTGCGTCGATCACACCGGCGCCTTCCACCCCGATCCCGCTGGGAAGGGAAGAAACCGGATAGTACCCGGTGCGGTGGTAGGTGTCGATATAGTTGAGACCCGCCGCAACGATGCGGATCCGGACCTCCCCCTCCCGGGGCTCCGGTTTCGGTGTATCTACGAGGTTCAGGACCTCCGGTCCACCATGTTCACTGAACTGTACGTACTTGGGCATCATCTTCCTCCCCTGGGGTGTCGACCGATTATACCGGAGCGGTGGCGGATATGGTAGATCTCTAGCCGACGTCGGGGACGATGTGCCCCGTCACGTAACACGTGACGGTCACCGCAGCCCCGCTGGTGGTCCCGCGTTCCGGCTTACGATGACCCGGCGGGCAGGTAGAACCGTACGCCGAGACCAACCCCGAACTCTTCTCCCGTGTCCGGAAAGAGGCCGATCCCCGGGGAGATCTCACCGAAGAGTTCCAGAGGGAACGACGGAAAGAGGAACAGAGAGAGCCCCACCGGCAGTCGCACCCCGAGGGCACCCTCACTACCGATCCGACCGAGAACGCCGAGCCCGATCGACGGCGAGATGTACCGGCCACCGTCGGTCTCTATCAGGGCGAGGTGATAGATCCCATTGGCGTGCACATAGAGCCGGCCCGTATCCTCGAGGGACCACGCCAGAAGGGTATCAACGGCGAACCCCGTCTCCGGAAACCATAGCTTCCCGGTAAACCCGCTGGGCTCACCGAAGAAAAGCCCGCCCCCGACGATCGCCGGGCCTCGGGCAAGTCCCGCCAGGTCGAGACGATCACGCTCCTCCGCCTGGGGATTCGCCTGTCCCCACGCCCCGGGAGCGAGGACGATCATCACAAATACCACGGCAAACGTCACACGTCGGTTCATCATCGATCTCCCCCGTGGCCGGTGCAAAAACGTTCGAGGCGGACAAGCGCCTCGTGGGACCGCGGGAACGTGCGGGCGTAGAACTCGTCGGTTTCCTCCCACTCCCCGCTTCTCGCAACCTCAAGTGCCCGGGCGCCGTTAAAGTCGACCGTCGACAGTCGCAACCGCAACCGGTCCGGCTCTTCTCCGAAGGCTAATCCCGGAAGGGTTGCAACAGATTCCCGTTCCAGGATGCGCGCCGCGAGATCGGTGCTCGTCGACACCCCGTACCATTCGTGAAACCGTTCCCGGTAGGGTTCGAAATCGGGATAGAGGTAGAACGCGCCGGAAGGCTCGCCGTAGTCGAGGCCGAGGCGTTGGAGCACCATCCAGAGGCGCATGGTCATGCTCCGATGGATCGTCGTACACTGCTGGATATACCCTTCGATCTCGGGGTACTCCTCAAACGCGGCCATCACCGCGTACTGGATCGGCGTGGAAACCGCCGAGAACGTTTCACTCGCGATCGCCCGAATCACCTCGAAGATGCGCTCCATCCCCGCCGGCACGAGGGCAACCCCGAGGCGGAATCCCCCGAGGGAGAGATGCTTACTCAGACCGGTGGTCACGATCGTCCCCTCCGGATAATACCGTGCGATGCTGTGATGGTAGGCTCCGAAGGAAACCCGAGCGTAGATCTCGTCCGAGATCACCAGGATGTCGTGGTCCCGACAGACATCGGCGATCTGTGCGAGCTCCGCATCGGTATAGCTCATTCCGGTAGGATTGTTGGGGTAGTTGAGAATGAGCTTGCGTGGGTTCCGACCGCGGTCCCGGGCGGTGCGGATCGCCTCATCGAGGGTCGCCCCGTCGAGCTTGTACGCTCGCTCCGGACCGAGACGGATCTTGACCACCTCGTCCCGGGTGATCAACGTCTGGGGAATGTAGCTGACCCAGGACGGAACGGGAAAGAGGAGATCCCCCTCCACAGCAAGCTGGATATCGAAGATCAGTTCCTTGCTGCCGGGACCGATCACCGGAATGAAATCATCATTTTCAATGCCGTGGCGATCGATGATGTACCGATGCGCCTGCTTCCTGAGGGACGCAAGCCCCGCGGCGGGCATGTACTGGTTCCGTCCCGCGTATCCGCCGATCCGCTCCTGAATAATCGGGTGTACCGGGAAGGGAGACTCCCCGAAACCCATATGGTACACCTCCCGCCCTTCGGCGCGGAGACGAGCCACCTCCTCGTTGATGAGGAGAGTTGGTGAAAAGTGAAGCCCTCTCAGGGAGGGACGAATCTCCGCCATCGCTCCGTCGCTACATCGCAAACGCTTCGAAATGGATGCGCCCCGGCTTGACACCGCAGGCTCGCAAACCGGTTATCAGACCTTCCATCATCGGCCGGGGGCCGCAGAGAAAAAATTCCCGTTCCGGATCGAGGAGTCCCCGCTCCTCCAGGGTGGACACCCCCACACGTCCCGCGGACCGCGTTATATTGTGGGGAAGGGAATCGATCTCTGCAACCCTCTCCTCCCGGGAAAAGAAGAGTTCTATCTGCAGCTCCGGGATCCCTTCGATGCCGGCGGTGAGGCGGTCGACCACGCACAGATCCTCGACGGTACGCAACGACCAGATCAGGTTGATCGAGGGGTGCGGAACCGTCCCGGACGCGGCATAGTCCCCGAGGATGCTCAGGAACGGGGTAATCCCGATCCCTCCGGCGATCAGGACGAGGGGTCGTCCCGCTGCGAAGCGCCGGGGCCGAAATATCCCGTAGGCACCGTCGATGAGGGCCGGTGCCCCGGGCCGTATCGCCGGGAGAGCTCCCGAGAAGTCGCCGAGGTTTTTCGCGGTAAACTCGACGTACCGTGTTCCCGGCGGCGAAGAGAGCGTAAACGGGTGCTCCTCCGTCCCTCCGTCCTCCGCACCGTCGACACCCTCGGGAAAGCGGAAGTAAGCGAACTGTCCCGCCTTCCGGAGGAGGGATACTCCCTCAGGTGGTACGAGGCGTACGGTGGTCACCGCCGGGTTCTCCGCGACGACGGCGTCGACCGTCCACGGGTGACGAACACTCCGGGCAGGTTTGATTACCTTGCGGTGCAGGTAGAGTCCGAGGGCGACAACGAACCATCCGGTCATCACGGAGATGCGCAGAAAGCTCTCAAGAGTGGAGAACGCCAGGAGCACGTGAGCCAGGACGAGAAACGCTGCAACGACGACGAGGTTGTGAAAGCGTTTCAGATGGTGATACTGCCATCGCCGGCGCTCCGCTGCGTACCGCTTCAGTCGCGCGAGGGGGCGCAGGCGCCCGATCCGGGACTCCACCATAAACAGAAGCGAAGCGATCACCACCGCCACGAAGATCACCACCGCGGCGATCCCGAAGAACTGCTGCACCGTCACCACCGGGTACACGAGGCGCTTGAGGACCACGTGGGCGACAACCGCCACTGTGGCGAAGATCGCCATATATCCGTGGAATCGGTACATCCCGTCGAGACCGTAGAGACGGTCCCAGTAGGCGGGTCGCGCAGCGATGATGAACTGATTGAGGTACCAGATATACCCGATGATCCCGAAGGTCATCGAAAGTGACCAGCTGTGAAAAAAACTCCCCCAGTTCCCGGCGAAGTACGGAACAAGTGCCGCCGCCGGGGAGAGGACGTACAGGACCACCCAGAATGGGCGTTCAAAGGCCAAAGGGAACGATCTATTCATAGTGTCTCCAAGGTACCAACCCGGGGCTTCGGCGGCGACGGTAGCGAGGAGTCTTCCTCACAGGTCACCCACTTTCCCGGGAGGGTACGCCACGCCCCATACGAACACACCGTCATCTCCCTCACGATGAATCCCCTCGAAGGTAAAGCCACTGCGCTCCATCTCCCCGATCGTGTCCCGATTGAGATTGCATCCCCGGGACACGGTAGTCCACACCGGGTTGACCCAGTCGAAGACCCGTGCCGTTCCGGGTCGCACCGGCGCAACGTGCTCGAGAAAGAGGTACCTGCCCCCCGGTTTGAGAACCCGGACGATCTCGTCGAAACCGCAGGGAGGACAATCTACGGAGCAGAACAGGAGGGTAGCGACAACGGTGTCGAAGGAGTTGTCATCGAACGGCAGCCGTTCGGCGTCCACGCGGTCGACCCGGGTCCGTTCCCGGAGGGGGGACGAGAGGCGGCCGATCCGCTCGGTCAACACGCGTCGGCGCTCGTCCCGGTCGGACAAGGTAAGAGACGTGATCGTGTCACGGTCGTAATAGCGCAGGTTGACCCCCGTTCCCGCTCCGAGCTCCAGGACCTCCCCGGATGCACGGGGTATGAGGGCGCGGCGGATCCGGTGCAGTTTCCACCGCTCGAGGGGCGCCATGAAGAGGTCGAATCCGCCGGCGACGACTCCCTCGACAAGGCCTCTCATCGCGCCCTTCCGTCGCGAAAGATGCGACTCACCCGATGGCCCGGTGCGATCTCCTCCATCTCGAGGAGTTCCGGATCGGGGACGGGGTTCACCGTCGGGTCCGCCTGCCGCGTAAAGAGGGGCACCTCCGGGGCGGCGGTCGTGGCACCGTCGGCTTCCGGATCCCCGGCGGGCCGGACAGCCCCG
>JBKHFT010000150.1:0-7238 GCA_046540055.1 Alkalispirochaeta sp. | reverse complement strand
CCCGTCTTGCCCGCGCCCTTGGTATCGCCGCTTACCGGCTTGGAGCCGGTCTTCTTCTTGCCGGTGGAGCTGGTGGGAGTCGGAACGGTCCCGGCTGCGGGGTGTTCCAGAAGCTCCATGAATCGGTCGACGCGGTACCCGCTGCGTTCCTCCGCCTCCTTCCACCGCCGGTAGATCTCGCTCATGTTTCGCGTCTCGTCGGCGAGTTTCTTCCAGCTAATTTTTTTTCCGGCAGCGACGGACGCGGTGATCTCGTGCCACGCTCCGAGTACGATCAGCCAGTCGATAAAGCGGGAGAACGCTTCCCGGTTGAACCAGGTTACGCCGTTGTGGACGTGGATCTGGAGGAAGTCCTCGACGTTGGAATCGGCGGTCAAGATCTCCATTGCGAGCATCGCCGCGCGATCCGGGGATTCTCCGGCAACGTAGTGCCACCAGTTGTGGTGCGCCAGGGTCACATGTACCAGTTGTTCCCAATGGTTCGGGAGCGAACCCGAGGGTTGAATCTGTGCCAGAATCGGTCGGAGCGTCTCTACAAGCATCCATTCCGCTGCCTGGTCGAGGGCCTGGAAACCGACCGCCCGGGGCGTGAGTTCCTCCTCGCCGTGGACGAAGACGTCCAGCGGTAACAGAAGCGTCAACGCCAGGAACACCGAGGCATCGTCGCGCTCGACGTTCATGTGGGTCCCGATCAGGAGCGATACCTCCGTCGGGGCGTGTCCGGCGAGCTGGGACAACCGCCCCAGCGCTTGCCCGGTGTGTTTGAACAGCTCCGTGGCGTCTTCGATACGAGTCGTCTGGTCGCAGAACTGAGATGCGATCCCGAGGAACCCGCGGTACTGCTCCGCCAGACGCTCCCAGTCAACGGGAATCCGGTCATCGATCAACGAATCGAACAGCGTGCGGAGGGTGCCGCTGTTGGCGACGACACCGAACGCGTCGTGCAACGGCTGGAGCAGCAGGTGCTTCAGACTCCGGTTGAGATCGGGTGTACCCGAACCGCCGAGGTGGTCCGCAAGGCGCGCGTAGTGGGAGTACTCGTTGTCCTGAACCTCGTGGATGTTGAGGAACACCTGACTTTCGTACCCGTTGAGGGAGACAAACAGTCCTCGTTCGGCGATCTCACCGCTGCTGCGAATAAACCACAAACCGCTCCGTTGCTCCTGAAAGATCACATAATGATGCCACGACGGGGTCAGGTCGAAGGTGGCGGCAAGCTGCTCCCTCCGTTCCTGCCGGTCCGTCTCGGCGTTGACGACGTAAGGCGCCGAGGTATGCACCCAACCGGCGGCGCTCTCGTAGGAATTGTTGTAGAGGACGAAGGCGCGTTCGTCACCGTGCTTGTTGGAGTAGGCGTAGACGTTGGTCAGTACGTGGCCGTCGGAGTTGTACACATCAAACATCCGGAAGTTCGCCGCGTCGGCGAAGAGGTATCTCCGGTGCATCAGGGGGAACAATTCGCGACGATGCCGTGCGATCAGTTCCTGATCCGGGGTCTCATCCCAGTACGCCCGACGATACTCCATTCCGTACTTCTCGGCGAACCCTTCGATCTGCCCGTGTCCGAACATCGGGAGCCCCGGCATCGTTACCATGAGCGTCGCAACCCCGAAGTACTTGTCCCCGGTCCCGAACTGAGCAACCGCGGTTTCCTCGTCGGGGTTGTTCATGAAGTTCACGAACCGTTTAAGCACCTCCGGGTCGTAGAGGAGCGTGTTTTTCACCGTCTGACGGTATTTTTCGTTCTCCTCGTTTTTCAGCATGTTCATGAAGGCGCTGTTGTAGACGCGGTGCATACCCAGATTCCGGACGAAGTAGCTTTCCATCATCCAGAACGCCTCGGCGAGAAGGAGTGTATCAGGTACCTCCTCGGCAACGCGATCCACCACCTCCCGCCAGAACTCTTCGGGGATCGCTGCGTCGAAATCGCTCTGGGGCAGTCCGTACTCGCTTCGGGAGGGGATATCCCCTCCCTGTCCGGGGGCGGGATACCACAAGCGCTGGATGTGCTTTTTCGCCAACGTCATCGCCGCATCGAAGCGGATGATCGGAAAGTTCCGCGCAACGCGGAGGATCAACTGGATTACCGCTTCCCGAACCTGCGGGTTGAGATAGTCGAGCTGGGCCGTGTCGTTCCAGGGCATGCTGGTACCGTCGTTCCCGTGGTAGATATATCGTGCTGTTCCGGTGTTGAAATCGACATGCTTGAAGACGACCGCGGCGTCACTGCGATCGTAATAGTGGTCTTCGAGGTAGATCCCCACCGAGGGGTTCGTCGAGAGGTTTTCTCCGTTGAACGTGTACCCCGGGAAGGGAGGGTGGGGGAGGCTGATGTACCACTCCGGGTGTTCGTGGATCCACCGACTGTCGATGCCGGTGTGATTCGGAACCATATCGGAAGCGACGCGGATTCCCCGCGCCCAGAGGCGACGCCGCAGGGTGTCCAGGGCGGCCCAGCCGCCGATCTCGTCGGCGATCTCGTAGTCGTAGAGGGAGTACGCGCTCGCTTCCGCCTCGGGGTTTCCGCAAAGGTTCTTGATCCGCCGTGAGGCGCTCGAGCGCTGCCACAAACCGATCAGCCAGAGGCCGGTGAATCCCTGCCGGGCGAGTTCGTCGAGCTCTCCGTCAGGTATCGCATCGAGAGTCCGGATCTCGCGCTGGTACTGTCTGGAAAGCTGGTCGAGCCACACCAGGGTGCTCTTCGCGATAATCACCGCCCGAGGCATCCACTCCCGGTCGGGGCTGAACCGCGCGTAGTCCTCGTCGGAAACAGCGCTACTGTATTCGAGCACCCTCGTCTCCCCGGGGCCGAAGAATCGCCCCTTCGTCTCTTCCGAGATCACATCGAGTGAGCGAAGAATGCGGTCGAGAAAGGAGCCGAGAATCGACGCCCATCGGGTGCGGATATACTCGAGCTGCGCGTGAAGGTCGTCGGGATGGGCGATCGCAGGAGCCCGGAGCATCTCGATCAGCGTCTGATCGTCGGGGCCGAATCCGGGGCTGGTTGCAAAAAAGTCCTGGACCGTCTTCATAGCCTCCCGATAGGAGGTGTCGATCGCCAGAAGCTCTTCATCGAACAGCTCGATGAGGGGCGCATAGGCCGGGTTCCGATTGCCCACCCACATCACGAGGATCTCCTCCAGCGCAATGTGGCGTCCGCTGATTCCGTCGATAGTGCGGCTGAGCGTCTCGTCCGGTGTCGTTTGTCCCCGATAGGTGTCGACGGTGGGAAACCGCTCCGCGAAGGTGCGCAGCATCCGCTCGAGGGCGTCGGCCCCGATCGTATCTACGAGCTGCTTCTCCAGTTCCGCGAGCTGCTCCCGACCGTATTGCGTGAGGTACTCGCCGATCAGATAGTGGAAGATTTCGTCAATGAGACCCATCGCGTATACATCACCGGCTCGTACCGAACGCTCCGGGTGAAGGATGGCGCGGCGAACGGTGTTGATCCGCATCGCAAACTCCCGGGCGCTCTTCACGTCGGCAAACAGAACGTGCCCCGCAAGGGAGAACGTCTCCTTCGCGAAGGAATAGGTATCCCGGGCACTCCGGGAGACGTGAAACTCCCGCTTCGGTCCTCGTGTCCGGTTCGGTACGTACCAGCGTGTTTTTCGGGTTTTTTGTGCGATCATTGTTGTCTCCTGTCTATCCTTCGGATCGACGTCAATGCGGTGATCTCCGCGGTCAACGTCGGGTTCTGCTGGAGCTCCTCGATCGTAAGAGGCATACGCCAGGTCCAGTTAAATGTGTTGTACGTCCCCGGTACGTTCACCCGCTCAAGGGCGGGCTCGTCGTGCACGATCTCCGGGCTGAGGGCAAGAAGATCCTGGAGGGCAAAGACGACGATTCTGCTCGGCGTGTTCAGAAGCCCTCGGTAGACCGACCGTGCGACGGCGGGATCGAACATCGGAGGAGCGGCCGTGTCGAATCCGAGGTTTCTCCAGAGGTCTTCCCGTCCCTCTTCCTGTTCCCACCATCCCCGCATCGTCGAGGTGTCGTGAACGCTTGGAGCGCAGACGCTCAGTTCGGGATACTCCTCGAACGGGACGATCGGCTGACCCGGGCGATCCCAGTAGTAGGTCCACCGCGGGATCTTCAGTCCCAGAATACCCAGATCCGCGAGGACCCGCGGTACCGCTTCCGGTACAACTCCAAGGTCCTCCGCGCAGGGAAGCATCTCGGTGCTCTCTTTCATCACCGTCAGTACCCGTCGTCCGTGTTCCGCCCAGAGCTCGTTGCTGGCTGCTCCTGCTTCCGCGACGAGCGCCTCGAAGCGCCCTTTCTCCTCGTCGCTGAGGAGGCGGTACCTGCTGCATTCCCGAAAAAGCCACGTCGGCGCGTAGGTACCGTCGGGAAGCGGTACGAGCGCCCGGTCCCGGTACTGTTCGATCAGCCAGTCCCGGAGTGTATCGCTTCCGGGGGCCTCCCCGAGGTCCAGGTCCGCAAGGTTCTGCTCTCCGGCGACGGCGGGTGAGAAGAGGTAGAGATCCTCGCCCTCCAGGCGGGTCAGTACCGCCCCCTCAAGATGCGCAACTGCATCTCCGGCGCGCTCCCGCAACACCTCGCCGGGTATGTGCGGTTCGAGGAGCCAGTTGATCCTCCCTTCGTCGAATCCCGCGTTTCTGAGGGTGTCGAGGGAGATCCCCTTCTGAGGCCAGAAGAATCCGGGGATACCGGAGTAGTTCCCCGCCGGAACCGCCCAGATCCGGAAGAATCCGAGGACGTGGTCGATCCGGTATGCGTGGTAATACAGCGCCGCATTCCGCAAGCGGTCGCGCCACCAGTCGAAATCACGTTCTTCCAGGTGTTGCCAGTTGTAGATTGGAAATCCCCAGTTCTGTCCCAGCTCGGTGAACATGTCCGGCGGCGCCCCCGCCCGGAGGTCCGGGCGAAAGATGTCCCGGTCGTACCACGCATCGGCGCTGTCCTCGTTCATGAGGATCGGGATATCCCCCTTGAGGGCGACCCCGAGGGAGTCGAGGGTCTTCGCCGCCGCGGCGAACTGCTCCGCCGCCCGAAGCTGGAGCCACGTATAAAAGCGGGTGTCCCCTGCAAGGTCGCTCCGCTGCCGGAGGCGCTCGAGACCCGCCGCGTCGATATCCCGCTCTTCATCCCAGTCGGTCCAGGCAGCGCCGTCGTGGCGTTTCTTGATCGCCATGAATACCGCGTACCCTGTTACCCAGCGATTGCCGCGGATAAACGATGTGATCTGTTCGGCCGATTCGGTCACGGCCCTGGACGTCTCGTAGATGCGACGGAGTATCTTCATCCGGAACGCCAGAACTTCGGGGTAGTCGAACCGTGCGGGGGCGTTGAAACGGGTTGCACCCTCGCTGAGTTCGGCATCGATCCCGGAACGAACCGACTCCGGCAATGCGTTGTATTCCGGCAGATCGGTGATGCGAATATAGATCGGATGGAGCGCGTTTGCGCTCAGAGCACTGTAGGGAGAGCTTTGCCCGCCGGTATCGTTGACCGGAAGGAGCTGGATCAGCTCTATCCCGACGGAGACGCACCACTCACCCAGGACCGCGAGATCAGGGAACTCGCCGTTCCCGATGCTCTGTTCGGTCCTGAGCCCTGCAAGAGGCACGAGGACTCCGGTAACTTTATTCGTTGTATGCGGGTATTTCACGAGAGCTCCTCCATTACGCTTGATTCAAGTATAGAGGAGCGTCGGATTACCGACAATGCAACGGGCGGCGTGTGGTGGATAGTGACGGCGTCAGAGCCCCTGTATGCGGTCCCGGATGCGTGCCGCCTCTTCGTAGTTCTCTTCGTCAACCGCTTTTTGCAGAAGCGCTTCGAGCCGGGTTCGTTCGTCCATCGGTGCCGATTCAGTGGTTTCGGTACTCACCGATGAGGCACCTTCGTCGTGGGTTTCCATCCCCTCAAAGGGGACCTCCTCGTCGGTAATGAGATTGACCGCCACTCCCGCCTCGTCGACGATAGACTCGGCGATGTAGACGGGGCAGTGGACCCGGGAGGCGATCCCGAGACTGTCCGAAGGGCGTGAATCGACGACGATCCGCTTGAGACCCTGTTTGATCACCAGACGGGAGTAGAACGTGCGGTCCTTGAGGTCGGTAATCTCCACGCGCTCCACACTCATGTTGCTCTTTTCGAGAACGGAGATGAACAGATCATGGGTCATCGGACGTGGTACCGGGACTCCTGCAAGACCGAACAGGATCGACTGCGCTTCCAGCTGGCCGATGAAAATCGGGACGGCGCGGTCACTCCCCACCGGTTTCACGAGAACCGCGTTCCCCTTGTCGGTGCGTGCGACTGTCCAGATCTCTGCTTCTACCAGCATGATGTTTTTCATACCTTCTCTTTACATAATAACAATCGCGGATGCCGTTTTCAACGTTGCGTCTCGTAGATCGCCCGTGCGATCGGCATCCTTCGCCCCGTACCGAATGCCCGGGGGCTTACTTTCAGCACCGGTGGTGCCTGTCGGCGTTTGTATTCGCTTCGTCCGACGAGGCGAAGTACCCGGGTCACTATGTCGGGGTCGTACCCGGCATCGATGATCTGCGTCGACGTCTCGCTGTGAATCAGGTATCGCGTCAGGATCGCGTCGAGGATCTCGTACGGTGGCAGCGAGTCCTGGTCCTTCTGATCGGGACGAAGCTCCGCCGAGGGTGCCTTGGTGATGATCTCTTCGGGTATCACCTCACCGTCACGGTTGATGTGTCCGGCAAGACCATAGACCTCCGTCTTCAGAAGGTCACCGATCACCGCGAGCCCGCCGGACATATCACCGTAGAGGGTGCAGTACCCGACGGCGAGTTCACTCTTGTTGCCGGTGGTAAGGGTGAGCGACCCGAATTTGTTGGACCACGCCATCAGGAGGTTGCCCCGCGCCCGGGCCTGAATGTTTTCTTCGGCGATTCCCGGTTCGGTTCCGTCGAACTCCCCGGCGAGGACCGACGCGAAGGCGTTGTAGATCTCGAGGATCGGCAGCGTCGCCGAGGGGATACCAAGGTTACGGACCAGCTCTTCCGAGTCGGTGATACTCCCGCCACTGGAGTACTGGGAGGGCATGAGAAACGCTTTGACCCGCTCCGGTCCGATCGCCCGGGCGGCGATCACCGCTACCACGGCGGAATCGATACCCCCGGAAAGGCCGAGGTGCACCCGGGAAAACCCCGTCTTTCCCAGATAGTCGCGCAGGCCGAGGACGAGCGCCGCTTCGAGGTCCCGATAACGGTCCTCCTCGGTGGGTATTGGGC
>JBKHFT010000149.1:0-7271 GCA_046540055.1 Alkalispirochaeta sp. | reverse complement strand
GCTCGTCGCCCGCCGCGATCCGCTCGTCGCCGTTCGAACCGTGCCGGTCACCGAGCCACTCCGCGAGAAAGAGGGCGATATCGGTCGTGACCGCCGGGGCCGCCGAAAGAGAGGCGGCGGTGCGGGGAACGGCGGGGTTCTTGATCACCAGATCGGCGTTGCGGAAGTCGGCCTCGTCGTGACGACCGAGGACGAGGCGACACGACGAGGGGAGGTGCTCGACGCTCTCCCGTAGCAGGTGCTCATCCCGGAGGTCGGTAACGGTAACGGTAGCACCGCGTTCGACGGCGTACCGGACGGCGCTCAACCCGCCACCGTGAACGCCGAGGCCCATGACGGTGACGCGCATTCCCGACAGATCGAGCTTCATCTCTCCGGTCCGTTCTCGAGTACCTCGTACTCCCGCATCTCGTCGTCGTTGAGGTACATATCAAGGGCGAAATCGTCGAGGAAATGGGTCCATTCTTCGGGGATCCGTGCTTTCAACTCGCGGAAGAGGGGCAGGTCCGGGGCGAACTCCCGTTCCCGCAGAACGCTCTGGATCTCGTCGAGGTACGGGGTGAGAAACGTTCTCGCCCGGTGCAGGTGCGGGAGCGCCTCCCGTCGTGATCGCGCCTCGAGGTTTATCGGATTATGGCAGATCGTTCGGTACTTACTGGTGTACGGGTAGTACGGGTAGATCCGTTTCCCCTCGGGTACGAACAGTTTTGTGAAGAACTTGTTGAGGTCGGTATCGATCCAGATACCCTGGACGAAATAGCCGCGGCCGGTCTCGCCGATCCACGTATCCGATATCAGCTGGTCGATAAGAAATCCGGTCGTCTTCTCGCCTTCCCGTCGAACATCCCGAAGGGGTACGACGTTAGCCTCGACGATCAGGTTGGCGGTGCGATACACGGGAGTGGTGTCGTTGCTTCCCTTCCCGACGACGGTATGGTTCTGGGGACGATAGACGAGGTCGAGCTTCAGCAGGTACAGGTAGTACTCTCCGGAGACGCGGTAGAGCTGGAAAAACCCGGGACGCAGGACCTCTGCGGGGTCAAAATAGTAGGTCAGCCCCTCGAACACCCCTGGAATCATCTGTTGCAGTTGATCGAGGTACCCTCTCAGGGTATCGATGTATCCCGCGTCGGGGGTAATATGCTGGATGTCGTGATGGATCTGAAACGACGGAACCTGGAACTCCCGTCCGAGACGGAGAAAGAAATCCTCCGACTGGTTGAAGTGCCGACGGTATCCCACGGAGTGATCGCTTTTTCTTCGCAGTAATCCGTTGATTGTCGGGTCCGTCGCATACAGGCGGATCTCTCCCAGGGTTTTTTCCATCCCTCACCAAAATACCGGGAAAGCGAGACCCGTGCAAGTTATCTTGTGATTTCGGTACCGCCGGGATAGACTTCATACCATGAGACCAGTCCGACGTGCGGCGATCCTTACGGTCGTTCTCCTCCTCGTTGCCGGGGCGACGATCTCCGCCCAGAACGGAGCCGACGCGTACGCTTTCGTGATCTATGCCGAAGGGTACAACATGTCGATCTATCGGAACGAAGAGTTGACGACGTACGATGTGCTCGTCGATGACGTGATCGGCATGCCCCTGATGCCGGGAGATCTCGTCCAGACCGACAGTGACACTTTCGTGGAGATGCAGGTAATGCCCTCCCGGACAGTGGTCAAAATCGCCGAAAACACCACCTTCGAGATCGAACGGATCGGTGGTGCCGGGGGCGGGACGTTCGACATGTCCTACGGACGACTCCGGGCGCGGGTCGAGCGGATTACCCAGGATGATCGCTTCGAGATTCGTGGTTTCTCCGCCGTGGCGGGGGTACGGGGAACCGACTTCGGATACGATATGGTGGTCGAACGGGAAGCCGCAGCAGAGATGCAGACGAAGGTCTACGTGTTTGACGGCGAAGTGGACGTTACCGAGAGCGCACGGCGCGAACCCGCGACGGAAGAGGGCGCCGACGTTCCGGAGGGAGCCCCTGATGGAAGGGACACCGGAGATACGGCGGAGCCGGAACCGCCGGAGCCTCAGGCGGTACGCCTCAAGGCGAACGAAATGGTGAGCGTGGAAAGCGAAGTACCTCCCGACGTTGCCCGTCGCGCCGAGGAGATCGTTGAGGGTGCGGCGCCCGGATTGGCTCCGGATGAAGACGCATCGCCTGCGCCGACGGACGGTACCCCCCCGGTTCGAAAGGTCGTCTTCCGGCAACAGCAGATCGAGGAAGAGATCCAGCAGTTCTGGACGCAGAAAGACTTTCAGGAAGAGGCGGTGGATCCCGACCTCGTTGAAGAGAAGTTTCCCGGTATCAACGCTCGGGTCCAGCGTCTGAGCGACGAGCGCCGGCGGTACGAGGAGCTCCAGCGCCTGCGGCGGGAGGGGTTGCTCGGCACCCCGGATGAACTCCTCGCGGAGGCGGTGGAACCGGTCGAGGAAGAGCCGGAACGGGAGCCGGAGCAGGTTGCGTTGGGCGAGCCTCTTCCGACGGACCGGGTAGAACGGATCGTCATGCCCGACCAGGGTGCTACGGATGCTCGCCAGTTTCGCCGTGCAGGACACTGGATGGTAGGGCTCGGCATTGCCCTGGAGATCGCCGGCCTCGCCGGGGCCTGGTACGTCGACGACGCGCGGTCCTATGAGGATATCCAGGCGGGCGGTCCCGCGACGGGTATGATGATGGGTGGCGGCGTCTTTATCGGTTCCGGATTGCTCTCGTACCTGTTGTCCCTCACGGCGGATTGAGTCGGGCCGGCGGGAACCTCGCCGACGCTTCATGTTCACCGTTGATCCCGGCGCTCCCGAGGGGGCGTGGCGAGGGATCGTCAGGGACCGACGGTGATAACCTCCGTCCCGCGGACAGTCGTCTCGAGGCGGGATATCTCCCACCCCCATTTGTTCGGCGTGAGTTCGAGGGTGTCCCGGCGTTCTTCTACGATCACCCGGGTTGTGATGCCCGAGGCACTCCCGTTTTCGGTGGGAGGGCCGTCTCCGTCGGCTGATGCGCCGGGGGAGGTGCCGGCGGCGGCGGAGTCCTCTTCGGTGGAGTCCGTCGGGGCGGGTCGCCAGAGTTCATAGTCGGCGACGATCGTGGCCGCCGTCTCGTCCTGCCGTCGTACCGTCACGTCGAGGGCGTAGGGACCGTAGGGCACCTTGTTCCCCGGTCGCCCTGCGGCGATCCACCGGTCAACGGGAGTCAACCGACTCTCCATCGTCTGCGCGAGCTGTACCCGGTCGATCACGAACACGTTGGTGACCTCCCTGACGATATCGGTTCCCACTCCGTCGGCGAGAGCTTCGTCCATCACCGTATGATCGAGGGCGCGCCACGCATCGTAGTACGCGTTGACAACCTCCTGCGGCGGAAGTCCCGCGATCGAGGGAGGGGTCAGGCGTCCGCGAATGATATGAAACGGTATCGTTCCCACCAGCACCACTGCGGCCAGGATGAGGGCGATCCGCGGTCCCCGGATCCGGAGAAACGTCCGTCCCTCCAGGCGTCTTCGCTCCCGTTCCGTTGTCTCCGTCGCCGCGTCTATCCGGCGCGTCCGTTCCGCCTCGGCGATCTCCTCGCGAAACCCGGCTTCCCTGATCCGCGTCGCGAGAGAGTACAACAAATCCGGGGTTACCTCCCCTGGAGTCCGGAGCAGGATCGTTATCCCCCCGGCGATCTCTTCCCGCGTTTCCGGCACGATCCGGTGGATCGCCGCGGTGCTCCTGGCCTCCTGGTGGCACGCGTCGCTGACCGTTTCGTCATCGCCGGTACAGAGGGGCGAACCGGTGATCGCCCGCCAGATAAGGGCACCACAGAGGTACACCTGCTGCTCACGAGGTGACAGTGTTGACGGGTGGTACGGATGAAGTACCGCCCGTCTTCGCAGGAGGGGGAGGTAACTGTTGACCTCATCCGCAAGCGGCGTCGACAGGACCAGCACCGCCCCCTCGGGGGTAACGAGAGAGGTCTGGACGTTGCAGAACCGGTGCTCTCCGTCGTCGGCAACCGCCGCGATCGCCTCGAGCACCGCTGCAACGGCTCGTTCCTGATCTGTCGTACCGGGATCCTGCTCGAGTAGCTCCTCAACGGTGATGCCCTCGACGAAGGGCCCGCACAGGTACAGGTGTTCCTCGTACGGAACGACCCGGACGATCCGCCAGGGCCGGACGGTACCGTTCTCGATGAATACCGCGTCGGTTCGGGCGGCTGCGGAGATCTGTCGTGCGGCAAACCCTTTCGCCGGTATTCCCGTGGCGAGCCCCAGGAGGCGGGGTTGCCCGGGAGAATCCTGGACCACTTCTATTCTGTTCGTTGACAGGGGGACGATCGTCATATTGTTGATACTTCCGTATTCAGTTCGTGATATAGGCGATCGATGAAAACACTACGGTTCCAACGGCGCCCTCGTATTCGGTGTCAAAGCTACCACGAGAAAGGACGTGAGGGCGAGCGTAATGCCCGGCGAGGACGTGTCCGATCGCAAGGGGCCACGTCGATCGCGGCGGGCGTTCGAGCATCGAGATCGTGTCGATGATGTTCCGCCCGGGAGCGGTCATCACCAGACGGATGAACTTCCGCGCCTCCGCGTCGGCCTCCGTCGGGGTTGTGAAGGAGCTCAGATTCGCCCCGACGATGATCTGAGTCGGAACCTTCTCCCGAATCATCGAGAGAGCGTCGGTGATCGGCGCGAGTTGTTCGATCCCGAGGTGCGTCACAAGAAGGGGTACGATCGGTACCGTGCCGTAGTGGTACTGAATCGCCGGCAGGAGGACCTCGAGAGTGTGATTCCGGAGGTGGGCGATCTCATCGGGGAGAAAATGGCGAGACGACCGGACGAGAACATCGAGAAGATCCGTTGCCACCGGGAGCTCTCCGAACGGAGTCTCGAAGGAATCCGACTCGGGGAGCAAAACCCCGGCTGCGTCGTCGGCGCAGGATGGTGCGAGGAGCACCACGAGTTTCGGACGCGTTGGCCCTGTTGCTTTGAGAGACGATACGAGATAGGACAGACTGTGTCGGTACGCGCCGTAGGGTGCGACCACCACTCCCGCATTGTACCCGACGGTTTCGTTCGTTCGGAACGCGGTCTGCAACGAGCGTCGCAGCTCCACCGGATCTGCCGGGTAATAGATACCGTCCCCAACCATCGAACGAACCACGGATCACACCTCGTGTACAGTATGGTGTTTTCACCGTGACTATTCAAATCGAGGAGCCGATTCCGAGGCGTCGGAGGCGCGTCTCGTCGAGCTCCACATGCAGGTTCTTCTCCTGGGTGGGTATCACCAGACCGATCGGGCCGTCTTTACTCCGACGGAGGTATTTTACCTGCGTGTAATAGAGGTCGCCCTTCCCGTTCGCCCGGCCCTTGCTGTAAAAGAGGGCAAGATTTCCCGCGTCGAGGAGGACCTCGAGGGGAACGCTCTTCCCCGAACGATGCCGGATGAACACGTATCCTCCCGGGTAGTCCCGGGTGTGGAGCCACCAGTCGTTTCCCCGGACGCGACCGCGCAGGAGGCGGTCGTTCTCTTTCGCGTTCCTGCCAACGACGATACGAAAGCCGTGGGACTCGAACTCGATCCCCGGCGTGTCGGTCGTCGATTGCCCGCGATCCGAACGATCCTGCTGGAGCTCCCGGAGCAGATCCCGCAAATCCGGGTTCGACCGATCCGCAAGGGTGGCAAGGTTATCGTCGATGTGCGCGATCCGTCGTGTGATCGAGTCGGCGCTCTCGGCGAGGAACGACGCCGATTCATCGGCGCGACGCGCCCGGTCGTAGTAGCGCTTCGCGTTCGCCGCGGCGTCGAGAGTCGGATCGAGGGGGATACGTACGGTACGGTTGTCCGCGAGGTAATCCTCCGCATCGACCCACTCCGCACCGGGAGGAATCGCGTGGATCGACGCGAGGATCAGATCGCCGTAGTGGCGGTTCCGGTCCCCTTCACCCGCCTGTTTCCGCCCGTTCTCGATCTCTTCCAGGCGCGCGGCGAGGCGGCGACGCTGTTTCTGGAGCATCGATTCAACGCGGGAGAGCAGTTGTTCCCGCTCGCGGTGGTACTCGAGCTCGCCGTACTCCCGATCGATCTGTTCGTTGAACGATACCGAGTCGTCTCGCTCCCGAACCGCGAACGATCGCGACCGGTCGCCGGGGTCGACGGGATGAAAGGTACCACCCGTTTCAAGACCCTCTTTCGGCTTTCTGAAACAGACGTCGAGAATCGTCCCCGTCTCGTCGGTGACGATGACGTTCGCCCGGGTGCCCCAGAGGCGGATGTAGAGGAGCGTGCGACGCTCGTCACGGACGATGTCGAGGCGAACGATACGGTCGTGAAAGAGGTGTTCCGCCGCGACGATGCGTCCGCCGGATACCCTGGCGTGCAGGAAATCCTCGAAACGCTGGTGGCTGCGACGCCCCTTCGGGGACCTTTCGGTCCGGTGCAGACGCACCCGGGGATGTTCGAGACAGACTCTGAGCCACCACGCTTTCGGGGGGGTATAGATCGAGAAGTAGAGGTTCTTGAAGTCCGGCTGGATCACCTTCTGGATGTGACTCCCCGGCAGGGGAAGTTCCTCGAGAATCGCATCGATCTCCGGCGCGTTGAGAGACATCGCGTTACCCCCTCGACTCCGGGGAAAGCACGAGGCGGCGGAGCTCGGCGACCATATAGAAGGAGCCGGTCACGAGGATCGGGACCTCGGGAAACCCGGCCGTTTCCCGGAGCTCCCGGGCCCGGGCGAGAGCGCGGGACGCGTCGGGAATCAGCTCCACATCCCCGCCGCCCCGCCGTACTCGTTCCGCGACGTCCCCGGGGTCTCCCGGTTTGAAGGAACCGGGAGTGGAGACGATGATTCTCGGTGCGATCTCCCGGAGCGCCGCCGCGATACCCTCCACATCCTTCCCGGCGACGACACCGAGGATCACCGGGACGTGCACCCCTTCACCGAATCGCCGACGATACGCCGCGACGACGGCGGACACGCTTTCCGGGGTGTGAGCACCGTCGAGGAAGAGATCTTCCACGTGCTCGCCGCGGCCCGGAAGGGCGCACCCTTCGATCGCGCGGGCGATCGCGTCCCCCCTAGCGAGGGGAACCGTGCCTTCCTCCGTCAGTAACCGGTACACCGCGAGGGCCTGGGCGATATTGAGGCGTTGTACCGCGCCTACCATCCGGGGAACCACGGTGCTCCCTCCGGCCCACGCCGGAAGGACCAGGGGATCGCCGCGCCAGTACGCCGTGCCGTGCCCGACTGTAGCACCGTTCCCGACCGAGG
>JBKHFT010000148.1:0-7454 GCA_046540055.1 Alkalispirochaeta sp. | reverse complement strand
GGCGCCGCGGCCGTATCCCGTCGCTCAAACGCGATGATCCGCGTCGGCGCACACACACTGATCTCGTCCTGCCCGTCCAGGCCGTGGACCACCATCCCCTTCCGGATTCCCAGGGTCACCGCCGCCTCCGCCATGGGGCGCATGAACACCTCGGAGAACACCCCGATCAGCTGATACTCCGCCCGGGCAGGGTTCACCAGGGGCCCGAGGAGATTCATGATCGTCTTGATACCGAGTTGCCGCCGCGCCGGCCCGGCAAAGCGCATCGCCCCGTGGTACAACGGCGCGAAGAGAAAGGCGAACCCCGTCTCCCCGATCGACTCCGCCGCACGGTCGGGGGTGATATCGATGTTGATCCCCAGAGCACGGTAGAAGTCGGCGCTCCCGCTGCGGGAGCTCACCGCCCGGTTTCCGTGCTTCGCCACCTTCGCGCCGCAGCTCGCCGCCACCAGCGCCGTCAGGGAGCTGATATTGAACGTACCCAGGCCGTCGCCGCCGGTACCGCAGGTATCGAGGAGCGCCCCTTCCACCGGCAACGGTATCCGCTTCCGTTGCAGCACCGCGGCACACCCGGCTATCTCGTCGGCGCGGATCCCCTTCGCGTTCAGGGCGACGAGGAACCCCGCGATCTGCGCGTCCGTCAGATTTCCGTCGGTAAGCTCCTCCATGAACTCCGACGCCTCCTGCAGATTCAGGTCGGTCTTGTCGATCACCACCTGCAGGTAGTGCTTCGGCTCGAAGGGCTCCCGGCGGTAGTTCAGGAAGTTGGCGAGAAGCTTTTTCCCGTCCTCACTCGCCACCGACTCCGGATGAAACTGCACCCCTTCGACCGGATACTCCCGGTGACGCAGCCCCATGATCTCCCCGTCCTCGCTCCAGGCGGTCACCTCGAGCTCCTCCGGCACCGAATCGGCGGCCACCGCGAGAGAGTGGTACCGGACGAATTCCGCGGGGGAGTTGATCGCCCGGAACACCCCGCGACCGTCCACCTTGATTCGCTCCGCCTTCCCGTGGACGATCCGCTTCGCCCCGACGATCCGTCCGCCGAAGGCCTCGCCGATCGCCTGGTGCCCGAGACACACCCCGAGGATCGGCACCTCCCGGGCGAACCGTTTGATCGCAGGGATCGAGACCCCCGCCTCCGCCGGCCGCCCCGGCCCCGGAGAGATCACGATCCGCGACGGTCCCGCCGCCGCAAGCTCCTCGAGGGTCACCCGGTCGTTCCGGACCACCCATACCTTTTCGGTGGTAAGCTCCGAGAGATACTGGTACAGATTGTGGGTAAAAGAATCGTAGTTATCGATAAGAACGATCATGCCTCCGCCTCCAGTCCGACGGCACGCATCAGCGCCGCCAGCTTCTCATTGGTTTCCACAAACTCCCGCTCCGGCCGGGAGTCGTAGACGATTCCCGCTCCCGCCTGAAGGATCAGTTCATCCCCCTTTCGGAGGCCCGCGCGGATCGTGATACAGCTGTCGAGATTCCCCCCCGGCTCGAGGTACGCTACCACCCCGGCGTAGAACCCCCGCCGCGCCGCCTCGATCCCGTCGATCGTCTCGATCGCACGGATCTTCGGTGCCCCCGACACCGTCCCGGCGGGAAACGTCGCCCGCAACGCGTCGATCCCCCGTTTGCCGGGAGCCAGCTCCCCGTCCACCTGACTGACGATATGCATCACCCGGGAGTACCGCTCGATCGCGTGGTAGTCCGAGAGCTTCACCGTTCCCGGTGCGCACACCCGGCCCAGATCGTTCCGCGCCAGGTCGACCAGCATCAGGTGCTCCGCCCGCTCCTTCTCGTCTCCAAGAAGCTCCCGCTCCAGGGCGAGATCCTCCTCCTCGGTGATCCCCCGCCGCCGGGTCCCCGCGATCGGCCGCATCGAGGCGACCCCGTTTTTTACCCGGACGTGCATCTCCGGGGAGGCGGCAAAGAGCTGATACTCGCCGAAATCGAGGTAAACCAGGTACGGTGCCGGATTCGCCGAGCGCAGCCGCCGGTACGCCTCGAGGGCGGGCATATCGGTCCGGATCTGCCGGCGTCGTGAGAGCACCCCCTGCAGAAGGTTCCCCTCGACGATCTCGTGCTTCACCTTCGCCACTCCCTCCTCGAAGCGGGAACGGTCCGCGGGGTCCTCAACGACCTCCACCGTGTACGCCGTCTCACCACCCTGCATATAGTTGAAGTTGAGGTCGTGGATCGCCTGTTCCGTCTCCATCAGCGCCCGTTCGAGGTCGATCGACCGTTCCGCGTAGTTCAGCCCGATCAGATACAACAGGTCGCTGTAGTGGTCGAAGATCACCAGGACGTGGCCGAAGAGGAAGATCCCTTCCGGCAGTCCCAACGGATCGGTACGGTCGACGAATTGGATCGTGTCGCAGAAGCGGGAGAACTCGTAGGAGAGAAACCCGATCCCCCCGGCGGGAAAGGGAAAATCCTGTCGTGGCGCGGTGTGCTGTTCGGCGAAGTAGTTCAGGACATCGAGAATATCCTTCGCGTTACTCTTGATCCGATATTTCTTCGAACCGTCGTCGAAGAACACACCGGTGCCGCGCTGGTACACCCGAAACGCCTCGCGGACCATCAGCATCGAATACCGTGCGCGGCCCCCCTCAAACGTCGCCGACTCGAGGACCGCCCGGGCGTTCAGCTTCCGTGCAAGGGCGTAGGGGGTAAACCGTTCCCCTGACAACACCTTGATCACCTGATTCGACTCACTCATCACTCCTCCTCATCGCCAATTTCGTCCTGCCACGTCCGGATACCTCGAAGACCACCGGAATACCCTGGCGGGCCCCCTGGCTCACCGACAGCCTCATCCCCGGGGCACAAAAAAAGCCGCGTATATACGCGGCTTTAAAAAACGCCGCGGACCGAACAAGCCGGTCCGCAGCACCTCAAACGACGGATGCGGACCGAGTTACACGGTCCACCACCACTGATGATGCAACATTCGAGAATAGAATCCATGTGCGCGCAGCTGTGCTCCCCGCATTGAACCGACTATATCCTCGAATCCTCTTTCGCGTCAAGATCGCCGGACGGTCAAATTACCGACAGTTCCTCCACCGCGGGAATCGTCTGGGCATCGCCGATCGACGGATCCCCCAGGAGCTCCCCGCCTTCGCCGATCCCTTCACCGACACCTTCCCCTGCCTCGGTGTCGTCCTCGGAGGGATTCTTCTTCATCGGCCGAAACTCCACGTGTTCCGCGACGATCTTCACCCGCGACCGGGGCCGCCCCTCGCCGTCCTTCCACCGATCCTGCTTCAGCCGTCCCACCACGCGGACTCCCCGCCCTTTGCGGAGGTACTCGGCGCAGTTCTCCCCCAGCTTCGACCACACCTCCACGTCGAAGAACGACGTCTCCTTGCGCTGCTCATCGTCCTTCTTGTACAGCTGGTGACTCCCCATCGAGAAGTTGCACACCGACCTGCCCTGGGGCGTCGTCGACAGCACCGGATCGCGGGTGAGATTCCCTTCCATCAGAATCGAATTGAGGTCGTTCATATGACCCTCCTTGAATTGGTTTCACCTGTATACACACCCGAAATCGTCACACTGCTTCTGGAGGAGCGCATTACGTTTGATTTTTTTATTCGAACCCGAGGGTTCTGCCGAGCCCATCCCGTCCCCGCCCGCTTCGCTGGCCCCACCCGCCTCAACCGGCGCCGCGCCTCTGCAAGCACCGCGACAGAATTTCTTGTGTATATCGATGGAGGTAACGATGAAATCCAAGGCTGTTGATCCCGCGGGCTTCGGTGGGTATGAACCAATTCGCCTCACCAGCGACTACGTCTTCAAGTATGTCTTCGGGAGCGAGACCAGCACCGGCATCCTGCGCTCGTTTCTTTCAGCCGTGCAAACCGATGCGGGGCTTCCCGCCGTCGCCGAGGTCGAGATCAGAAATCCCTTTAACCCGGCAGCGTACTTTAACGACAAGACCTCGGTGGTTGATGTCCGTGCCCGGGACATAAACGGCATCGTCTACACCGTAGAGGTACAGGCACTTCCGGAGACAGCGTTCAAGGAGCGTGCCCTCTATTACTGGGCCCATGCGTATGCAGGACAACTGGGCAAGGGTCAGGATTATGAGTCGCTGTGTCCGGTCGTGGGAGTGAACATCGTGGATTTCACCATCTTTCCGAACAAAAAGCCGGTGCATACCACGTTTTACCTGATACCTCGGCCGAAGGGGAACATCGACGACCACCATGACCACAGCCTGAACGTTCTCACCGACCACCTGGCAATCCATTTTCTGGAGCTGCCCAAACTTCAATCGCAATTGCAGCCCCGTTTACGCGACAATACTGCGAAGCCGGCAGAGGCCCCTCACGTCTCGACGACGCTCCTTCGGTGGTTGTACTATATGCATGAGCGAGGAGAGGTGAACGCGATGGAAGATCCTATTTTATTGCAAATCCTCAGAGAGGACCCGGATATCGAGGACGCCGAGGAGCGATATCGGCAGTTCGTGGCCGATGATGAGCTGCGGGAGAAGTACCAGGACCGCATAAAAGCCGAGCGCGACCGAAGATCCCAGATTATCTACGCCACAAAAAAGGCGCTCGCGGAAGGCCGCGAAGAGGGAGCCTGGTCGGGGCGCCTCGCGGTCGCGAAAAAGCTGAAGGCCCGCGGGCTTTCGGAAGAAGAGATCGCTTCCCTGACGGAACTTCCGATTGAGGAGATCCACCGGCTGGAGTGACCGCCGTACCTCGATTTGATCCCACGGAATCGGTTGGCGCAGCCGTGTACAGCGCTCGTTACTGCTGAGGCGGCCTCTGGATGTCAGGTGGAAAACCTCACGCTTTCGCTGTTCCGGTTGTTGCTACCGGCACTCCAGTCCCTCCGACTTACCGCAGTCTCCGTCGGCCTACCATATCCAGAACGGCTGAAAACAATCATAGCTGGTCGACAGAATCTGCTGTGCACCCGTTCCATCCCGATTGATCATAAAGATCTGTTTGTTCCCGTTTTCGTATCCCACGAATACGATCTGTGAGCCGTCTGGTGAAAAATAGGGCTCCTGCCCGTTCGCAGACGTGTACAACGGCGACAGGTTCCCCCCGTCTGGATCAACGGTATAGAGATTGTTGTATGGATCGGCACCATTACCTAGCCATGCGGTAAAAACCAGGGATGTTCCCGTCGGGGACCAGTGGCTTCCCCAGGACCAGTAGAAGCCACTCGGGAGTATCGATGTGGCGTTGCTTCCGTCGGAATCGGCGACATAAATGCGGCTTATTGAGCCATCCGTGAGTGTATAGGTAATCTGAGTACCGTCGGGCGAGAAAAACGGTCGTTTGTCTTCAGCAGTATTGTACGTGAGCTGCCGCGCGTTCGCTCCGTCGATATCGGCGATCCAGATCTCCGCGTCGCCATCATCAAAGCTTTCGTACACGATCTTTGTTTCGTCCGGGGATACCCGCGGGTATATTCCGTTGGTAATAACCGTTTCCAGGCCCTCACCGTCGGCGGTCATCCGGTGAATCTCGCCATTTGTCTGGTATGTACCGAACAGAATATCCTTGTCACCGACTGTCGAATCCCGGTCGCTTCTACTGCTATCCGGATCTGGCCAGCAACCCAAAACGATCATCACCCCAAGGAAAACGATTGAAGGAAACAGCACTTTTCTTTTCATCGAAAACTCCCGTTACAGGATCTGCTTGTCGTTTTTCGCCTGCACTGCGGCACCGAAATCGAGACGTGCTTCCTCCCGGCGGCATTCTCGATCGTGCGTTTCGTCGTCCACCATCGATACAGACCAGCGGTGCGCGAACAACACCGCGGACCGTCTCGGAGAACCGTCTATTGCGGCGTTACCGCCTCCCATGACTCGGGCAGGAACGCGTGGTCATGGAGGCGGGCGTCGAAAATGCCCTCTTTCGGCAATACCGTTCCGGTAAACCGGTACCGGTTTCCCGAGAGCGTTCCGATCGCCTCCTGGTAGTCGGGGTGGACGTAGTACGTCGTTTCCTCGCCTCCGTCCCTGACGACGATCACGACGTAGTTCCGGGGGACGTTGCCGTACATCGTCGGCACCCCTTCGATCGTCGTTGTTCCGTCGGTTTCAACCGGCGCATCGACACCGCTCGCCCCTCCACCTTCCTGCGCCGGTTGCGACGTCGCACACGATACGGAGAGGAGCAACAGAACGAATCCCAGGAGCGTTACCTGTTTCAGTGTCCTCATCACTTCACCATCAGGTAGAGCTGGACAGAGGCGTTGGCAGGGCGTTCCAGTTCGACTGTGAATGTGTCGGTTGGGAGATTCTGCCACGCCGGGGCAGACCACGTCTGGAATCCGTAGGGACGCACCGTCGGCAATTCGTGCTGTTCCACATCCAGGACGATCGGGCCGTAGGTTCCGTCGCCGTCACCGATGTCGAACAGATCGAACGACGGCAACCGGTACGTCTCGCTCCCGAAGGACTCGGTTGTGCCGAAAAACCCGTGGTCCATATCGGCGTGGCCTGTAGGGAAGACGTGCACCTTGCTGTACTCCTCCACGATATCCTCGAACCGCTCGCTGTAACCCAGGTGCGACAGGGCGGCGTTGATCGACGAGATCCCTGCGGAACTGTTCGTCAGCAACTCGTGGATCAGATCGGCACCGCCGTAGTTTCGAGCCAGAAACGCACCGAAGACGTAGGCACCGGCGTAACTGTACAGGTTGTAGGCGTCGTAATGCCAGTCGACGATACCCGATACCGGATATCCACCGTTGTAGTAGCCGACTCTTCCGCTCGGGTGGGACTGGTACACGGTGGTTCCCAGCGTCTCGGAGACGAAATCCTCGGTCACCATCGAGAGCATCTCGTTGAACCACGTCTGCGTAGGTACACCCTGCCGGTCTTTTTGGGCGAAATGGATCATGTGCTGGTATTCGTGGGCGAGAGTTCCGGCTATTCCGTCGGGCCAGAAATCGGTAAAATGCACGTCGATATAGAAAATCTCCGCCTCGTTTGACTCGTATCCCGAGCCATCCAGCTGCTCCTGGGTATACCCGTCTTTCGGCCAGAAATACCCGAGAACCCCACCCCACTGATCCACCGAGTAGTCATTACGGATATCGTAGAACAGAATGCTGACCCGGGTATCCCCATCAAGTCCGCCGTCACCACCGGGACCGCCTCCGATCTCGTAGCCCAGCAGATTGGTAATTTCGGGATAGATAGCCTCGAATGCGTCACGCATCGCTTCCGCCTGGGTCGACGTGATCTTGTTGTCCCGGTCATCGGTGGAAGTGTCGTCGAAATTGGCGTTATGCACCCAGATGTAACAGTGTTCACCCACGGCCCGGAGGGTTACGGGGATTTCTTCGAATGTACCGTACTCATCATTCGGGCCGTCATCGACCCAGAAATACCTCGTTGCACCAAGGGAGTACGACTCCATCCGCTCGGACTCGCCTCTTCACAAGACACAAACAACAACCCGACGACGACACCA
>JBKHFT010000147.1:0-7718 GCA_046540055.1 Alkalispirochaeta sp. | reverse complement strand
CTGCTCCGTGAGATCGACCGACCCCTGCGGCTCTTCGAGATCGACCACGGATTGATCGCGATACTACGGGACCGGTACGGACAGACCGTTGCGATCGAGGCGGGCGACGCGCTTCAGACCCTGCCTGAGGCGTCGACGCGGTACGGTACCCCGGCGATGATCGTGGGGAATCTGCCCTACGCATCTGCCTCGGCGATCGTGGCACGGATCATCGAAACCCCGATTCCCGTCGGGACGATGCTCTTTCTGGTACAGCGGGAGCTCGCGGACCGGTTTACCGCGATGGCGGGAAGCAAGGATTACAGCGCGCTGTCGGTACTGGTGCAGAACCACTACACCACAACAACCCTCTTTCACGTCGGCGGGAACGCGTTCTACCCTCGTCCCGACGTGGGGTCGACGGTGATCGTGATGCGTGAGCGCCCCGGGCGCCTTTCCCCGGCACTCTCGGCGCAGACCTCACTCCTCGCCCGCACCGCCTTCGCGCAGCGGCGAAAAGCGATCCGCAACTCCCTGAAAGACTATCGGGACGTGATCAATCGGTGCGGGATCGATGAGGGACTGAGGCCGGAACGCCTCAGCCCCGGGGACTACGTGGTTCTCGCACGAGAAATTCTCGACACTCAGGCGATTATGCGAGGCCGTACTCCTTCATGAGGGCGTCGATCTGCTTCTTGTGCTCATTCGAGAGGGATACCATCGGCAGCCGGTAACTCTCCTCGCAGTACCCCGCCCGGTGCATCATGTACTTGATCGGGATCGGGTTGGTGTCGAGGAAGACCGCCCGGAAGAGCGGGAGCAGCGCGAAGTGTTCCTTCCGGGCGGCCACGAAATCGCCGTCCAGCGCTTTGCGGATCATCGCGGTCATCCGTCCGGGGATCAGATTGCTCGCCACCGAGACGACGCCACGACCGCCGAGGGCGGTAAGGGGAAACGCAAGGTTATCGTCCCCGGATAGCACGTCGAACTCTTCCGGCAACTCTTCGAGGACCTCCATCATCTGCGGGATCGATCCGCTCGCTTCTTTCACGGCGACGATGTTCGGATGCACCGCCATGCGCTTCAGGGTCGCCGTTTCGATGTTCTTTCCGGTGCGGCCCGGGATGTTGTAGACGATCATCGGCAGGTCGACGGTATCGGCGATCGTTGTGAAATGGCGGTAGAAACCCTCCTGGGACGGCTTGTTGTAGTACGGTGCAACCTGAAGGCTTGCCGTCGCTCCGATCTCCTTCGCCTGGGTAGTCATGTCGATCGCCTCGGCGGTAGAGTTTGAACCGGTACCCGCGATCACAGGGACCCGTCCCTTCGCCTCGTCAACGACGATCTCGACGACACGAACGTTCTCCTTGTGCGTCACCGTCGGGCTCTCCCCGGTGGTCCCCACCGGGACGATCCCGTCGATCCCCGCCTCGATCTGGGCGTTGACCAGCCGCCGGAGGGCCGTTTCGTCAACGGCGCCGTCGGTGCGAAACGGCGTGATCAACGCCGTGTATGTACCCTGAAACATAAAATCCTCCTTGAACGTACGAAACGATACTAGACCTTGAACAGATCGTCAAAGAAGTCCTGAACCGGATGGACCCCCGTTGTTGTTGCGATCCACTCCGCGGCCTGAACCGCCCCGAGGGCAAACCCGTTTCTGTTACGTGCCCGGTGCGTAATCTCGACGGTATCGGCGAGGGAATCAAAATAGACGGTATGCGTCCCGGGGATTCCTCCGATACGTCCGCTGGTGACGTGGAGCTCGTCGCTCCGGATCTGCCGGTGGAGCGTCTCCGTCTGGATCTCACCCTTGCCGGACGTTGCAGAAAGGATCTCCTCGGCGAGCATGATCGCCGTACCGCTGGGGCTGTCTTTTTTACCGGTATGGTGGAGTTCGTGGATCCCGACGTCGTAGCTTCCTGCGGCATTCGCGAGTCTCGCGCTGTAGGCGGCGATTCGGACCGCCATGTTGGCCCCGACGGAGAAGTTGGAGCCCCAGACGAGGGCTATACCTGCGTTTTTCGCCGGCGCAAGCACCTCTTCCCGTTGGGAGTCCCATCCAGTGGTGCCTACCACCGCCCGGCACCCTGCGCGGGCGTATCCGGCAACGTTCGCAGAAACCGCCGACGGCAGGGCGAAGTCGATGGAGCACACATCGTGATTCAGCGCCCCCGCGTCAACGGCGTCGCCGACGGACGGAAAATCTGCCCCCTCGGCAACGGGGTCTATACGGCATACGATCTCGTGTCCCCGACTGAGGGCGATCCCCTCGATCTCGTGACCCATCCGGCCGTAGCCGATGATCGCTATCTTCATTGCCGTGCCCTTCCTATTCCTGACACAGCGTCACCGCCGAAGTAGTGACGATGTCTTCCACGGAGCACCCCCGGGAGAGATCGCTCACCGGTTTGGCGAAACCCTGGAGGAACGGCCCGTAGGCGTCGGCGCCGGCAAAACGCTGTACCAGCTTGTATCCGATATTCCCGGAGTTGAGATCGGGAAAGATCAGGGTGTTTGCGGTACCTGCGACGGAGGACCCCGGCGCCTTCTTGGCTCCCACGCTTTCCACCACCGCCGCGTCGAGCTGCAGCTCTCCATCCACTTTCAGGTCCGGCGCCCGCTCCTTCACCAGTTCCAGTGCGGCAAGAACCTTGTCCGCCGACTCGTGCTTCGCCGAACCCTTTGTAGAGAACGAGAGCATCGCTACCCGCGGCTCCGTCTTCAGGAAGGTGCGACAGCTCCGGGCGGCAGCGATAGTGATCTCCGCGAGCTGTTCCTCCGTCGGGTCCGGGATCGTCGCACAGTCGGAAAAGATCATGTGCCCGTCGACACCCCACTTCGGGTCCTGCATCTTCATGACGAAACAGCTCGATGCGAACTTCGTTCCCGGGGCGGTCTTGATGATCTGGAACGCCGCGAGAAGGACGTTCCCGGTGGAGTTTTCCGCACCGGCAACCATCGCGTCTGCGTCTCCCTTCCGAACCATCATCGCTCCCCACTTGAGGGGCTCGACGATCTGTTCGTACGCCTCTTCCGGTGTCATCCCCTTCTTCTTGCGGAGCTCTTCGTATTCGTCGGCGTATGACTGTCGAAGTTCCGAGTCGGCAGGGTCGAGGATCGTTACCCCCGACAGATCCACCTTCTCGCGTTCAGCGATCTCTCCAATCGCGCGTGCCGTACCAAGGAGAGTGACCTCCGCGGCGAGCTTCTCATCCACCAGCTGCCGGGCGGCGTGGATCATACGCGGTTCCGTTCCTTCAGGGAGTACCAGTTTGCGCTGCAACTCCCGGGCGGTCTGTTTCATCGTCTCAACAAAATTCATCGTATTCCTCCGTACTGGGATATTCGAACCTGCATATTTGTAGCCATCCTACCATATTTCCGGCGCCGGTGAAACGTGGGCCAGTGCTGCAACTTGAGACGGACCGCTCCTTCAGGCATACTGGACGAATACCATGAGTGTAACCGTTCATACAGCAAAGGGGGACGGGCGTGCCGACCTTCCCCGGGTTGCGGTAATCGGGTTGGGGAGGTTCGGTCGGTTCTGGGCGGAACTCCTCGCCGACAGATACGAGGTCCTCGGCACCAGTCGCCGCCGGATCGACGGACTTCCCGACGGCGTATCCCAGGTCGATCTCCCGACGGCGCTCGCCGCGGAGATCGTGTTTCTCACCGTCTCGATCTCGGCGATGACGGAGGTGCTGACCGAGATCGCTCCGCACCTCCGGTCGGATGCAACGGTGGTGGATACCTGTTCGGTGAAGGTGTTCCCCGCCCGGGAGATGGAGCGTCTTCTGCCGGATTCGGTGGATATCGTTGCGTGCCATCCGATGTTCGGTCCCGACTCCGCGGGAGAACGAACGGACCGGCTTCCGGTGATCACCTGGCCGATCCGGGACCGCTACGAACGGTACCGTTCTATTACCGCCGCGTTCACGGCCCTCGAAATGCGCGTCGTTGAGATGACCCCGGACGAACACGACCGGGAAGCGGCGTTCAGCCAGGGCGTCACCCATCTGGTGGGCCGCGTCCTCGATCAGATGGAGCTGCAGCCGAGCCCGATCGCCACCCTGGGATACACCCGGCTGATGCAGGTCAAAGAACAGACGTGTAACGACCCCCTTCAACTGTTTCAGGACCTGCAACGGTACAATCCCTACACCCGGGAGATGCGCGCCAGATTCGCCGGCGCCCTCGCGTCGACGGAGCAGCTTCTGCTTGACGGAGACCCGCCGGAGAGGTAGCCTGAGCCGGATGGCGGAACTACGGGTACGTACGATAGACGAGTCGGAACTGGATACCGTACTCGCTCAGGACATAGATTTTGAAGGGACGATCGAGTTTGCCGAACCGTTGCTGGTAAAGGGACGGGTGAGGGGAGATATCAAGACCCCCTCGGATCTCTTTATCGCCGACGGGGCGCGAGTCAACGCGGACATCACCGCCGCGCGGGTTTCGGTCAAAGGCACGGTGCAGGGCGACGTCAACGCCTCGGAACGGGTTGAGCTCTTTTCGGGAGCGGCGATTGTCGGAAACGTGGCCACACCGGACCTCATCGTCCAGAGTGGCAGCCACTTCACCGGACGCTGCGAGATGCCCGGGGGCCCTGACGGCGCGCCGGCGGGGGAGAGTGCGTCCGGGGACGGCGCCGGAGGTAGCGGCGACACCGGCAGGGACGCAACGACCAAGGGTGGTCCACGCTCCGGAAGTGAATCCGACGAGGGAGGCGTACATTGAACGGTCTTCGTATCGTTGGTTCCGTCGTTCTTTTTTTCGTCGTAACTGCCGGCATCGCCGCGCAGACCCGCCCGGACGCGCTGGTACTCTATCGGCAGGGGCAGTACGAACGTGCCGTTGACGTTACCCTTCAGGAGCTCGCGGAAGACGCGGGCAACCTCGACGCCTATACCGTTCTCGGATGGAGCCTTCTCGCCCTCAGACAATACGATGAGGCGCTGGAGTACGGCATGCGCGGTCTCGATGTGAGTCGATTCGACCATCGCATCGTCCATATCGTTGGTGAGGCGAACTACCGCCTCGGGAATAACCTCGAAGCGTTGCAGTACCTCCAGAACTATGCGGCTCTCGCGCCGCGAGGTACGTTGATCGACGAGGTCTACTACCTGATGGGGGAGATCCACCTCCGCCTCGAGGAGTACCATCACGCGGATATCGCCCTCACCACCGCGGTCTTTCTCGACGACACCCGGGGACAGTGGTGGGCACGACTGGGGTATGCCCGGGAGATGGCGGGATCTCTCGAGTACGCGCGAGAGGCGTACGAGAACGCCCTCCAGCGGAACCCCAGCCTGATAGAGGCGCAACGGGGGCTTGAACGGACCGGCTGACCCGGGCGTCGGGATTCCGCTCCCTGAACGTATTGGAGACGGAGCGCCGGAGACGGTGATTTCGACGAGGGTGTGCCTTGTTCTCACCGACGAACAGGTGTGTCCCGCCACAACGGTTCAGAACGGTTCCGTTTTTTCTTACTTCCGGTGATATGTTTTCCGATACTATACTCAGACGAGCACGGAGTGTACCGATTTGGCACAGAAACTACGTATCGCCATTGTGATCTCCACGATTCTCACCGTCAGCGCGTGTTCCAACCTCTTCACGGGGAACCTCTTTGAGAACTTTGATGGCCCCCCCGACGCATCGGTGCTGCTCGACGGATACATCGACGGCAGCGGCAACGTTTCCGCCGCCGATGCAGATGATTTCGTAGACGACCTGTTGGATGCTGCCGATAGTTCTCGTTTTTACGACGATCTGAGTGGGAGTGACCGTACGGAACTGAATACCGCTCTGAAAAGCGTGTACGATAACGATGACGTGGCAACCACGACGAGACAGGAAGCGAGTATCCTCGCCGGAGAGATCCTGACCCGTGGGACCGACGCGGGGGATACGATAAACAATGTGGCAAAAGTTATCACCTCCGACGACGGCGCCGACGCGTTCGAGGACCCCTCAGCGCTTCTGGATCTGATTATTCCCGAGAGCGCTCAGGGAGACGCCGAAGCGATCGAGGCGATCCTGACCGATCTTGTCTCTGCGGGAGATGCATATGACGCATTGGGTCAGACCCTGACCGACGGCGCGCCCGCCCCTGACGATGTCAATATGACCGAAGTTGCCCAGAAGGCGGCGGTATCGATTGCAGTGAAAAACCTGTCGGAACAGACGAGCGTCTCCCAACTCGCAGCAGATATCGCCGGGGGAACGGTAGACACCAATTCGGCGTATACCGATGTCAATCCGATCGATGATCCAAATCTTGAAAGCATCCTTGAAGCCGGTGGTCTGGGGGACCTCATTGGTTCGTAACAACCTGCGCATCTACACCATTCTGGGGGTTCTCATCACAGGCCTCATCGCCGGCGTCGGGCCTCTTGGCGCCGAGACGATCCGACAGCCCGAATTTCGTCGGCGTAATCCGGAGATCCTCGGTCAGGGGGGCTCGTATACCGCCGTTGCCGAAGGGTACTCGGCACTTCTGACCAATCCTGCCGGGATCGCCTTTACCGAGAAACCGGAACTGACGCTCCCGTCCACCACGATCTGGGCCCACTCCCGGCCGGATCTGCTCCTCTCCACGATCGGTGCCTTCAGCGGCGACGCCTCGGAGACTACCGCCGATGGCGAGGAGAAAAGCCGGCAGGACCTGATCATCGATACCCTCCGGGAGCAGTTCACTACGAACGGGTTCGGACTTGGCGCCGCAATGGGAATCGGGTACGTGGGAAACCGGATCGGTATCGGCCTCGAAGCGGGATTTGACAGCTACCTCTACGGCCCAACCTTCCCCCTCGGCCTTGAAGGGGAGATCACGAGCCGGTTTACCCTCCCGGTAGGGTACGCGCACCCCTTCGAGATCGGGCCCGTTACCCTTGCCCTGGGCGGCACCCTGCGACCGACGATCCGGGTGTCTTCCTTTGTCGACTCCGACACCGCCGCGGATCTGATCACCACCTTCACCGGTGTAGACACCGGCGAAACCGAAGCCGAAGATGAGTCCGACGATAGCCTCTTTGACACGCTCTCCGCCCTGAACGGCTGGGGTGTCGCCTTTGACACCGGACTGATCGCACGATATCGCGCCGTCAGCCTCGGGATCCAGGCACGGAACCTTCTCAACACCCAGATGGATTATTCAAATAACTCCTTCCAGGAGATAATCGATGCCGCCGGACAGGGAGGCCTCCCGGCGAAACCCGACGACAGTGATGATTCCTCCTATGTTTCGGATACGTATGTGATCCCCACGGAGGTTACCTTCGGTGCCGCCTGGCAGCCCGACCTGGGCGATTACTCCTTCATCTTCGACCCCGAGATCCACGGACAGATTACCGATCCCTTCGGTCTGACCGACGTTGATCCCGATCGCCCTCGTTCTTTCTGGACGCGGATTCATCTCGGAACGGAGATGACCTTCCTCCGCTTCTTCGACCTGCGATTCGGAATCAACCAGGGGTACTTCACCGCCGGTGCGGGACTGGATCTGAGCTTTCTCGAGATCCACTTCGCGATGTACAGCGAAGAGTACGGACGGTACCCCGGGGACCAACAGGTCGGCGGTGCCGCCCTCGAGATGGCGATCCGTTTCTGATGTCGGTCGCCTTGACAGAGGCGCCCCGGATCGCTATATTCTCTCCGCATACCGACACACCGTGTCACGGGGCCGCTAGCTCAGCTGGTAGAGCAACGCCCTTTTAAGGCGTGGGTCACTGGTT
>JBKHFT010000146.1:0-7720 GCA_046540055.1 Alkalispirochaeta sp. | reverse complement strand
CGGTGGTATACTGAGGAGTTGTAACCGCCTGCTACCCCCGTCTCTTCTCTTGGTACATCGCCATATCGGCCGATCTGATGAGCTCTTCCAGTTCGGTGTTGTCGTCGGGGTAGACGCTGAACCCCGCACTGACACTGACGGGTATCTCGAGTCCGTCGATCGACAGGGGCTTTGTAAGCTCGGCGATCAGGCGACCCGCGACGTCCGTGGCGTTCTCTTTCGAGGAGAGGTCGGCCACGGCGATCAGGAACTCATCCCCGCCCATGCGCGCCTTCAGGTCCTTTTCTTTCAGGTGGTTCTTCATTCTGGAAGCGATGCTTTTCAGTACCTCGTCCCCGGTATCGTGGCCGTATCGATCGTTGATCTCCTTGAACCTGTCGATGTCAATGAAAACTACGCCGATGCATTCACCGTTGGCATCCGCCTTGTTTTTCAACCGGATGAAAGACTTCATGAAGTACTTGCGATTCCCGAGTCCCGTCAGCTTGTCATGGAATGCCTGGTATTCGAACGTTCTGAGGAGGTACACGACAAAAGCGATAAAGCCCGCGAAGAGGATTGCTATGGAGAGAACGTTGATCACGAACAGTCGTCTGTGTTCTCTGATCTCGTCCTGCATCACCTGATCATCGTAGATGATACCGACGACGTAGGAGTTCCATCCCTGCTCGTGTTCCCGGTCGATGACTAACGCGGGAAAGAAGCGATAGCTGACGAGCCGTCCCCCGTCGACGGTGCGCGTGCTTGTCTGCATGGTGCCGGTGATGACCGCCTGTCGGGCCAGTTCTTCCTCGAACTCGGGTACATCCGGGTTCAGATAGGGCCGCTTGCTGTTTCTGAGCTTCGCGACGCCGTGTCTCACCGGTTCGACGCTGTAGAAGCCGATGTCGTCAACCAGGTCGTACTCTTCCGTCAACGACGCGGCGTCCCCGAAGAGATTCAGGCTCTGAAACGACGGGTATCGCTCTTCGATACTGACGCTGAGCTCGAAGAGATACCGGTTGTCCGGGCTCGGCATGTAGCTGTACTTCTTGATAACGCCGGCCTGTGTGGACAGGTCGAGGCGGTCGACCTCGAACGTATCCCCCTCCAGTCGCTCCCGCAGGATCGTGGCGAAACTGCCGAACTGCGAGAAGTCGAGACCGAGGTCTTTCTCGTACGTCGTTTTGATGATCGTCAGGTCCCGGTCGACGATATAGATATCGTAGCCTTCGAACCGCTCCTGCAGCTCCGTGAGGTCCCACTCCATCACATCCGGGTTCTCCCGGTATTCCGCAACGATCTGCCGTGAATACTCTCTCATCTCCCGGTTCAACTGTTGCTCGGCGATCTGATAGGCGTCGTTGATGTAGTTCACCGTCTGCAGGATATTTTTCTCCACCAGCTGCTGCTGGCTTCTGTATTTTTCCTTTATCACTTCCCGAACGTCGCCGTACTGGATCGACAGGAGATACGTCATGATCAGAGCGAGGGAGATGATCAGCACGTACTTGGCGTTGTTCAGTAGTTTTTCCAAACCGCTTCCTCCAGAAAAGCAGACCCGTCGAAGTCATAGGCGAGGGGCAGAGACAGTGAGAATAATTCGATTCTTTACGTTTTTAACGGGCTGAGGGTCGGGTAACGCGTTTTCTCCGCCGCCCGGTACTATCCCGATCTAGTAACCAAGGTACACCATATATGTATCGTTTTCCATCCGCCGGAGAAAGCGATAGAGTTACGGTACGATGAAGACGAACGCGGTCCGCCTCCTTGAGGGGCTTGGTGTTCCGATCCGTATCAGGGAGTACCCCGTAGACGAGGCGCACATGGATGCGGTGTCGGTTGCGGGGCTGTTGGGAGTGGAACCGGAGCGTGTGTTCAAGACGCTGGTAACGGTCGCCGCCGACGGGACGCACCGGGTTTTCTGTATCCCCGGGCCGCTGGAGCTGGATCTTGCCGGAGCCGCGGCGGCGGCGGGGGTGAAAAGCGTACGGATGCTGCCGCTGAAGCAGCTTCAACCGTTGACGGGGTATGTCCACGGAGGGTGCTCGCCCTTCGGGATGAAGAGCGCGTTCCCTGTGATCATCGACGAAACGGTAGAGCTCTTCGAGACGGTCTTTGTGAGCGGCGGGCGTCGGGGGTTGCAGATCGAAATCGCTTCGGAGGTGCTGATCGAGCTTCTCGACGCGAAGCTCGCCGATGTGACCCGAGCGGCATGAGTCGGTGGCGAACTACCTCCCCGGACGGACGTATACCGCAGCATCGGGGCGCGAGATCATCACCGGTGACGGTCGCGCGTTGTTCCCGATGCCCGAGGCTCACTTATTCACGGGGCTGTGCGGGTACCAGCACCACCGGTAGGCCCAGCCCGTTCAGTACTCCCTCTGCGACCGAGCCTACTACCAGATGGTACACCGCGCCGTTTCCATGGCTACCCATGACTACCAGCCGGGCATCCTGTTCCTTCGCTACTTTGATGATCGTTTCATGGATCCTGCCCGACGGTGCGGCACAGGTCGTCTCGATATCCTCATCGGTGAGCTTCCGGCACAGCTTCTGCAGCGCAGCGGCTTCCTTACGGCGGGTGAGGGATTCATTCTTGCTGAATTTGTTGTCCGGATTCGAGATCACCGCCGTGGGAACGGCTCTTGTTTCCGGTTGTACATGGAGCAGGTGCAGCGGTTGGGACATACCCCGGGCCAATTCCTTCGCCGTGTCGAGGATTCTGTCGGTAAGGGGGGAAAAATCTATACATACTACGATGCTACTCATAACGGGCTCCTTGGAAGAGGTTGCGTGTCGGAAGGAAGTATAGGAACTCCTCCGGATCTGTGCAAGCGGATAAAAATATATCGATAAAAACATATTAAATATCAGGGCCGGGCAGGCTTATACAGATGTCGATCACCACTCACCGGCGCGCAGCGATTCCGCTGCACTCCGAGGACCGTGGCGAGTGCGACGGCGATACCGTCAGGACGACGGGGCGCGTTGAAGCGCTGTCGGCAGCATAGTATACTCGCGGCTCTTGCGTACTCGCGACCCGAGAAGGAGGTGTTCCGGCGTGGACGATACGATCTTGCGCCTGCGGGGGGTGTCAAAGGTATATCCCGGTACGGTGGCGCTCCACGGTGTCGACCTCGACGTTCGTCGAGGGGAGACCCACGGTATCATCGGGAAGAACGGTGCCGGCAAATCGACGCTGGTGGGGATCGTCGCGGGCCTGGTGACGCCCTCGGCGGGAGAACTCACGATTCACGGCCATACGTATCAGGACCTCTCGCGGATCGCCTCGCGGAAAGAGCATGTTGCGGTAGTCCCCCAGGAGCCGCAACTGGTGCAGCAGTGCACGGTTGCGGAAAACCTCTTCATGCCGGACTACCCGGTCCGCGCAGGGGGTGCCCGCGTCGACTGGCCGCGGATGTACCGCGACGCCGAGGAGATCCTGAACCGGAGTGGTCTGAACGTCCACGCCCGGACTGTGGCGGGTGATCTCGGGACGGGGATGCAGCAACTGGTGCTGATGCTGAAGGCGAGCTACGTCGAGCAGGCGGAGGTTATCATTCTCGATGAGGCGTTCGCGTCACTCTCGGAGCGGGAAGAGCGGCTGTTCTACGAGATTATGCGGGAGCGGAAATCGGCGGGCGTGACGATGCTCCACATCTCGCACCGGATCGATGAGTTACTCGAGGTGTGTGATCGGATGACGGTTCTCCGGGACGGCCGATCGGTACGCACCGTTCGGCGCGACGAGGTCGACCGGGAATCCCTGGCGGCGCTGATCGTCGGGGCGCGGGAGGCAAACGCGGCCACGGAGGCGTCGGCATCGGGGACGGAGGCGTCTGCCGGGCCCGCAACATCCCCGGCTGCCGCAGCGGTGTCGACCCCGGAGTCGGACGGGCCGGCCTCGGGGGCGGAGGTGTCGGGTACGCCGGTTCTCACCGTATCGGGACTGACCCGGGCGGGAGCCTTTCAGGGCATATCGTTTGCTGTTCGACCGAACGAGATCGTAGGGATTGCGGGTCTGATCGGGAGCGGGCGAACGGAGATCATGAAGTCGATCATCGGCATGATTCCCTCCGATACCGGAGAGATCCGGGTCGATGGAACCACGGTCGCCCCGAAGAGCCCGGGTACAGCCCTGGATTACGGAATCGTGTATCTCCCGGAAGAACGGGATGCCGAGGGACTGGTGGAATCTCAGAGCGTCCGGGTGAACACCGTTCTCAGCGCGTTGAAGCGGCTCCTCTCGGGACTGTTTATCAACCGGAGTCGCGAGACCGAACTGGTGACGGAACTGACCGGTCGCCTTGCGGTGAAATACGCGTCGACGGAGCAGGAGGTGCGGGAGCTGAGCGGCGGCAACCGGCAGAAAGTGGTTGTTGCGAAGGTCCTTTCGACGAATCCGCGGATCTACCTCCTCGATGAACCGACAAAAGGGATCGATATCTCCGCGAAGGAGAGCCTTCTCGAGATCATCCGCAGGCAGCTCGCCGACGGCGCGGGGGTCGTTCTGACCACGCCCGGTCTGGACGACCTGATGCGCATCAGCGACCGCATTCTCGTTCTCTATCGGGGCCGCTTTGTCGCGGAGCACGTCGGGCCTGATTTTGACGAAGAGGCGATCTTTCACGAAATGCAAGGGGGTGCCGCCGGAGGAGAACCGATGGCGGAGCCTGAGGCGGAACCTGCGGCGGCACCGAACCGCCCTTCAACCGAACACACACAGGGAGCGCACACGCCATGAAACGTCGAACGTCGATTCAACTGTTTTTAATCGATAATCTCATCTGGGTTCTGGTGATCGTTTTCTTTCTGATCAATGCGCTGATGACACCGCGATTCGCATCGTACCGGAACGTCGTGAATATCCTGTACCACTCGGCGATCATGAGCCTCCTCGTATTGGGGCAGGGTCTGGTCCTGATCAACGGGAAACTCGATCTCTCGATCGAGTCGACCCTCGGGTTCGCACCGGGGATCGCGATGCTTCTGTCGATGAGTATCCTCCCCGGTGTCGTCGGTCCCGGCATGGCGATCGTGATCACCCTTGTCATCGGTGCCGCCCTGGGCGGTTTCAACGGGTACTGTATCGCCTATCTCAAAATCAACCCTCTGCTGCAGACGCTGGCTTCGATGATCATGATCCGGGGGATTCTCCTCTATATATTCCCTTTCTCCCTCTTTCCCCTCGACCCGATCTATCGGTATGCCGGCGCCGGACGTCTGCCCGGCAATATCCCCGTTGCGATCCCGCTGGTGCTGCTTGTCTTCCTCCTTCTCCACTTCGTGTTGCAGCACACTCCCTTCGGTCGCCGTTTCGTCTCCACCGGAGGTAATCCCCGGGCGAGTTACGTGTCCGGGATCAACGTGGACCGGATGACCCTCTACGCCTACGTTCTTGCGGGAACTCTCGCCGCCGTGGGTGGACTCCTTGCGGCGGGACGACAGGGGTCGGTTTCGAACGCGATGGGGGAGGGGATGGTCCTCCTCTCCTTTGCCGGAGCGCTGATGGGTGGCGCGAGCCTCCAGGGAGGCAAGGGCACGCCGGCGGGGATGCTCGGTGGGGCGTTACTGTTGGGGATGTTTTCCAATTCGCTCAACCTCCTCGGGGTCGGGCCGAGCCTTATCTACGCATCGAAAGGGGCCCTGATCTTTCTCGCCCTCTTGCTGGACCGCAGCAGAAACCGGTGGCGGGCGCGTCTGTTGCATCAGGAACAGATCGATGCACTTGCAATTCCCGAAACGTCCCGGTAGAACAGTACCGTAAGAATATACAAGGAGGCCGTATAATTATGAGGAATCGCGCGGGAGTTGGAAGTGCGTCGGGGGATGCCCGACGGAAAACGGTAATGGTGGCGGTATTGACCGTTTTGTTGGTACTGGGTGCTGTGGCAAACGGGTGGGCCGCCGGAGCGGGTGAGGACGACTCCGATTCGCTGACCTTCGGGATGGTAATCAAGTATCCCGGTACTCCCTATATCGAAGCGTTCATCCACGCCGCGGAAACGACTGCGGAAGAGCTTGGTGTGGAGCTGATCGTCCGGGACGGTGAAGGCGACGCCCAGACGATCATGAACCACATGGATACGTTCATCCTCGAGGAGATCGACGGATTTATCATGGCCGGCGCGGTGGACCAGCGTGCGATCGTACCGGGGGTCATGATGCTGAACGAAGCGGAGATCCCGATCGTTGCGATCGATACCAGCCCGGAGGGTGGAGAGGTCGACTACTTCATCAGTGCCGACGTGACCCAACAGAGCGCAAAAGCGGCGGAGGCGTTCGTTGCGGATATCGCCGCTCGCCACGACGGCGACGTGCCTGAAGGGGTGGTGATCGAGATCACCGGTGACGTCCGGGATATGTACACCCGCGCCGCCAACGAAGGGTTCATGTCCGTTGTCGGCCGTTATTCCCAGCTCGAAGTCGCCCAGGGCGACGGCAAATGGAACAATATCGACTCCCACGACCGTACGACGGATCTGTTGACCCGCTACGGCGACGATGTTCTTGGGGTCTATGTCCACACCCCGGACATCATGGGTCCCGGTGTGGTCGAAGCGATTCGTGGCGCCGGATTGACTCCCCGGGACTACAGCATTACCGGTACGTGGATGGGACCGGAGGGGCAGGCGCTGATACGCGACGGGGATGTTCTCGGGATCGTCGCGATGCCCGCGTATGCCCCGGCGCAAATGGCGGTTGAGCTCCTCTACGATCTTGCTCGCGGCAATCCGGTCCCGCAACTCGGCGATGTTCTCGACGACCCCGATGCAATCTGGTCACCTGCGGCGGTCAAGGAGAGCCCCTGGGCAGACGGGCTGTACATCGAGATGCAGGCGCCGATCGTGCCTCTCGAGGTCGATGTGGACGATCCCAGGCTGTGGGAGAACCGTCTCAGCGACCTCTGGTAGGCGGGTCATGCAGGTAAGCGGGTCCCGCAGGTAGGCGGGTCCCGCGGGACCCATAACGATTTCATCGCGCGGTGGCGACGACCTCCATCTCCAGACGCACCTCGTCGTCCACCGCCTGTACGCTCGAGTCATCTCCAACGTAGGGAATTGTAATCTCGAGCTCCTCCCATTCTACGACGGTGGCGGCGGTTGCCCGGATCTCCCGTTCGGACGCGATCTCGATCGTCATCTCAAAGTCGGTCGTGATCGTCACATCCCGGACCGTCAGTTCCCCGGTGACGACGAGGTCGAGGGTATCGCCGACGTTGATCGAATCGGGTACCCCTGATATCGTCGTCGGACGGAACGACGAGAATTCGAACTCGTCCTTGTTCGTCTCGAGAATGAGGGTGCGGATCGAGCGGTCACGCATCTCGTCGTCGGTACTGATCGCCCTGAGGTTGATCTCGAACTCACCGATCTCGACGTCCGGCGGCTCGAACCCGATCGCGATCGATCCGGCGACCTGGTCGGTCGTTCCCACAACGGTCTTGTCCTCGCCGCGAAGCACCTCGTCGATGAGGAATCGCGCCTCGCTCCGCTCGTTGTCGACGGTATATACCACCGAACGCGGTTCCGCGGGCTCAACCGTTTCGGTAACCGTTTCCCGGGTCGGTTCCCCGGCACCTCCGGAGAACCAGATATACGCCGAGAACGCCGCGAACCCGAGAAGGATAACGGCGACGATCGCGATTATCACGATACCAATACGACTACGCATAGTTCGAATATATGTATCTCGGACCGGTATCGGCGAATCGGGGTTACGGGACGCCGGTGAGCGG
>JBKHFT010000145.1:0-7743 GCA_046540055.1 Alkalispirochaeta sp. | reverse complement strand
TCTCGAAAACTCGGAACTTTGGGAAAAAATCGCTTCAGGAGATAAAGGAAAAGCTTCAGGAGTGGGAGCTCAGTCTCGGCATGACCGATTACAGTTCCCTGAAGGATAATCCCGTCTTTCTGAAGAAGAAGGAAGAGAAGAATGAAGCATAAAGCGGGCTTTAATCGCCTCGGACGACGCGCCGGGCATCGAAAGGCGATGACGCGGAATATGTTGACATCACTGTTCAGGCACGGACGGATCAAGACGACCAAAGCGAAAGCCCTCGCGGTTCGTCGTACCGCCGAGAAGATGATTACCCGTGCGAAGCTCGACAGTGTGCACAATCGGCGGATCATCGGGCGGGATATCAAGGATAAAGCGGTTCTCGCGTCGCTGTTCACCGATATCGGTCCGCGGTTCAAAGAGCGGCCGGGCGGGTATACCCGGGTGTTGAAACTCGGGCCGCGCCCGAGTGACGCTGCCGAGATGGTCATTCTCGAGCTGCTCTCCGAGGATGAAAAGGTCGAGAAGAAGGGCGCGAAGAAGAAAACCGTTGCGAAGAAGAGCGACGCCAAAGTCGGCGGGTCCGCGAAAAAGAGCGAACCTGATGCGGCGAAGCAGAAGGTTGCCCCCTCACCGGCCAAGGATACCGAGGCAGGTAAACCTGATGAGGTGAGCGAAAACGCGACACCGGCGGCGGACGAAGCGATCGCGGCGGATACTGAAACGGAATCCGTGGATACCGCTGCGGCGGAAGAAGAGACCAACAAAGCGGGGGAATAGCCGGGACGTTGGGTCGTCGGAACCGACGACGCGACCGCCGGGGCAGTTCAACCGGTTCGCCGAGGGTATCGGCGCAACGTTCAACGTGCGTCGGATCACATCACGTTATGAAACGCATCATCCTCCGGGACGATGCGTTTTTTTTCGTTCTCTCAAGGATCCCGCAGTTACCGGATGCTCCGTACGAGACGCTGCAGGCTGGATGGTCCGGTCCATCGGTCGAGGATCGTGCCGTTCGGGGCGACGACGATCGTCGTCGGCGTACCGCGTACTGAAAAGCGATCTGCGAGGACGCCGTTTCGGTCGAGTCCGACGGGGTACCCGATCGCGTGCTCTTCAAGATACCGGGCGACTGCGGCGGTTGATGACTCGGTGTTGGTCATGTTGATGGCGACGAACTCCGCCGACCGATCGGTGCGGGACGCGTGCTCCTCGTAGAAACGCTTCTTCACCGGGAGCTCCGCACGACAGGGGCCGCACCACGTCGCCCAGAATGTGATTACCGTCGGACGGGTCTCACTCAGGAGAGCGGCGGTCCGGGCCGGTCCCGCCTCTGATCCGCTTTCCCCCTCGTGGTTCTCCGGACCGAAGAGTTCGACCGACAGGTCGGCGCCGGACTCCGATACGTTTCGGGGGGACCCGTCGCCGACCGCTCCGAGAATCGCTATCGTGAGGGCACCACCGACGACCGCACCGAGCAACCCGGCACCGAAGGGAAGGCGGCGCTCACTGCTTCTGATCAGCCCGGGAACAAGCACGGCGACCCCCGCGATCGTGCCGACGAGAACGCCTGCAGGACCTCCGGGAAGACGGAGAAGAATTACGGGGTCCTCTGCGATTTCCTCCCACCACGTGGTAAGGGGCCAGAGCTTCCACAGGAGAAACGCAACGACAAGAGCTGTGGTGCTGCGGTCCACGATCCAGCGAACCGTATCGGCATCTTCCGCCGCGTATTTCCGGAGAACCAGTCGCCCCGCCAGGAGCGCCCCGGCGATGATGAAAACAGTTCCGGGGATCAGCAGCGGCCCGAGGGATATCGTCGTATCCATGGACATGAAAGTACCGACGGGACCGGGAACGGTCAAACGCCGTTGCGTCTTGTACGGATCGATAGGATACTGTTCTCATGAGACGATACGTACCACCAGGTTCTCAGACGGAAGCGCCCCTCGCCGTTGACGGGGTGCGCCGACTCTCTATCGGAGAGTGGCACGAGTTATGGCTTGCGGACCCCGAACGATGGCGGCGGGAGATCCGGGACAGGCCGTCCCGATATGACCGGGATCGGTGGAGACGGGCGATTCGCGTCTGGCGGAATGACCTGCCCCGGCGCGCTTCCGGTGAAGAGGATAGAGAGAGACCTCCCCTCGATGGTGTTCCGTGTATCGTCAAAGACCTGTACGACGTTCCCGGTGAAGAAACGACGTGCAGTTCGGGAGTGTTGCTTTCCGGGAACGGCCCGACTCCCCCGACGGCTACGAAATACGGAGAGTTGATCCGCCTCCTCGTTTCGAAGGGGATGCACATCGCCGGACGAAGCCACATGAACGAATTTGCCTACGGTCTCGACGGGAGGAACACTTTTACCGGAGACTGTCCGCATCCTCTGAACGAGCGTCGCATCAGCGGCGGATCCTCGAGCGGCTCCGCATGGTCTGTAGCGTCCGGCGTCGTCCCGATCGCTCTCGGAACCGACACGGGCGGTTCAATTCGACTTCCCGCTGCGCTTTGCGGGATCTACGGGGTACGACTCGGATGGTCCGAGAGGCTGCTCAACGGTGTGTTTCCCCTCGCCCCCTCCTTCGATACGGTCGGATGGTTCACCGCTTCGATGAGGGATATGCAGCGGATGCTCCGACTCGTTCCCGGTGACGAAGGGGCGTCGTCGTCCTCGCCGGACCTCAAGACGATCGGTATACTCCTGCCTCCCGGTACCGATCTCGATACCGATATGGAGATGATGTGGCGGAATGTGACCGACGAAGCGCTTCCCTCGGTGACGACCGTTGAGACGATCTCTCCCCCTGAAGTTCTCGGTGAGCCCGCGGTTCAGGCGTACAACGTGATCGGCTCGTCCGAGGCGTGGCAGGTACACCACGAGTGGATCCGGGAGTATGGAGAACTGTACGACCCGACGGTACGGAGTCTGATCGAACGCGGATTCCGCTGGAGCGACGAAGAGCGACGGGAAGCGGAATCGGTCCGGAAGAAGGTCAGGGCATACGCCACCGGGATCTTCGATCGGTACGATGCGGTGGTCCTTCCCGCGACGGTTATACCGACTCCTACATACGCAGAGGCGGACGCGACGTTCCGGACGCAGATCCTCCGGCTCAACGCATTTGCGTCCCTCGCGGGGCTCCCGGCACTGAGCGTTCCGCTGCACCTTGATGCGATTCGCAGCGGAGGATTCCAGGTCGTTGTTCCTTCCGCAGAGGAATCTCGATTTCTCGGGTTTCTCGATATGTGGGAGGGGGTGTTGGCGCAGCGGCGATCCGGAGCGATGGAGCGCCGAGAGAGGGCGGGGGATTCACCGGTGTGACGTCCGGAGGTTCCCGCGGCGGGACCCTCGGGGCTGTGGTGCAACCGGCTGGGTGAGATTTCCTGGAACCCCTTCATCGGGGCACGTTCCGTCGAACAGCTACGACCCGCCCTCGACGCGGCGAAGATCCCCCTCTCCGACGGGAGCGGAAGGAGATCGCCCGACTTTCACCGGCCCCGGCGCCCGCACCCGGCGCCCGCAACGGACGGAACCGAAGAGAACTCTGAACACAACGAGGGCAACCGGTGACGTCCCGGACTGTTCCCCGATGCGTCGATTCTGATACTATCTCGCGACTACTACGAGGAGAAGGCAATGAAGGCTGTGGAGCTCAACAAGACGTTCAACGCTGACGATTTCGAGGATCGGATCTACGCGATGTGGAAAGAGGCGGAGTATTTCCAACCCGCCGAGAGGGATGATCATTCGGCACCGGTAGGGGAACGATCTCCGGGAGAGCAAACGGAAACGACAGCTCCCTCCGATCTGGAGGAAGACGAACCGTTCGTGATCGTGATCCCGCCACCGAACGTTACCGGGGTCCTTCACATGGGGCACGGTCTCAACAACAGTCTTCAGGATATCCTGATCCGTTATTACCGCATGCAGGGCCGCCCGACGCTGTGGGTGCCGGGTACCGATCACGCCGGTATCGCGACGCAGAACGTGGTGGAACGGAAACTGATCGCTGAAGGTACGAGCAGAGAAGAGCTCGGACGGGACAAGTTTGTTGAGCGTACGTGGCAGGTAAAAAACGAACACCACACGGTGATCACCCGGCAACTCGAGAAGATCGGAGCGAGTTGCGACTGGTCCCGGGAACGGTTCACTCTCGACGAGGGATTGAGTGAAGCGGTGAAAGAGGTGTTCGTGACGTTGTACGAGCGAGACCTTATCTACCGTGGGGAGTATCTGATCAACTGGTGTCCCAGTTGCGGGACCGCTCTCTCCGACGACGAGGTGGAGCACGCCGAGAAGAACGGACACATCTGGCACATCCGGTATCCGATCGTCGATCCCGAAGATCCTTCCCTGGAGGAAGGTAGCCTCGGGTGGATCGAGGTCGCCACGACCCGCCCGGAGACGATGCTGGGGGATACCGCAGTGGCGGTTCACCCTGAAGATGAGCGGTATACCGCCCTCATCGGCAGATCGGTACGGCTTCCGTTGACGGGTCGGATCGTTCCGATCGTGGCGGATTCGTACGTGGACCGCGAGTTCGGAAGCGGTGCGGTGAAGATTACCCCCGCCCACGACGCAAACGACTGGGAGATCGGCGAGCGCCACGACCTCGAGCGGATCAACGTTCTCACCGCCGACGCCAGACTCAACGACAACGTGCCGGAACGGTATCGGGGGTTGTCCGCTGTCGAGGGGAGAAAAGCGGTCGTTGCCGACCTCGAGGCGGAGGGGTATCTCGTCCGCGTCGCCGGCCATACTCACCAGGTGGGGCACTGTTACCGGTGCAACACCGTCGTCGAGCCCTGGGTCAGCACCCAGTGGTTCGTCCGGATGAAACCCCTCGCCGAGAAGGCTCTCGCGGCGTGGCGCAACGACGAGATCCGCTTCTATCCGAAGCGCTGGGAGAACACCTACACCCACTGGCTCGAAAACATACGCGACTGGTGTATCAGTCGACAGTTGTGGTGGGGACATCGCATCCCTGTCTGGTACGATGACGAGACGGGGGAGATGATTGTAAGCCGCACCGACCCGACGGAAGATCCCGCAAACGCCGGACGTGCCCTCAGGCAGGACCCGGACGTGCTTGACACGTGGTTTTCGAGCTGGTTGTGGCCGTTCAGCACCCTCGGATGGCCGGAGCAGACACCGGACCTTGAGCGGTTCTACCCGACGACGTCGCTGGTCACCGCCTACGATATCATCTTCTTCTGGGTGTCCCGGATGATCATGGCAGGCCTCGAGTTCATGGGCGAAGTGCCGTTCCGGGACATCTATATCACGGGCCTGGTGCGGGATATTCACGGGCGCAAAATGTCGAAGAGCCTCGGAAACGGGATCGACCCTCTCGACATCGTCGCCGAGTACGGCGCGGACGCGCACAAGTTCACCCTTGCCTACCTGAGTGTTCAGGGATCGGACGTTCCGATCGCGCCGGACAGCTTTCAGCTCGGAAGCAAGTTCGCCAACAAGATCTGGAACGCCACACGGTACCTGTTGATGAACCTCGAAGGGCGTCGAATCGTTCCCTTCGACGAGATAGAACTGAACGATCTCGACCGGTGGATCTACTATCGTCTCGATGATGCGGTGCGAACGGTACGGGAGGCGATGAAGAACTACCGTATGGACGAAGCGTCCCGGGGGGTGTACGAGTTTTTCTGGAACGAGTTCTGCGACTGGTATATCGAAGCGAGTAAACTGGACCTCTACTCCGAAGACGACGAGAAGAAAGATCGTGCGGTGTCGCTGCTTCTCTACGTCCTCGAAGAGAGCTTGCGTCTGATGCATCCCTTCATGAGTTTTATCTCCGAAGAGATCTATCAGCGACTTCCGGCGGAGCTCGTTCCTGCCGACGGGACGGGTACGCTTCCGGGGTATCGGAAGAACGGCGGGTCTCCCGGACGCGCCGAAGCGGTGATCGTCGGTCGCTATCCGCAACCGAACGAGCGTCGGAGCAGCGACGAGTATCGACGAGCCGCCGACGGGTTCGCGGGAGTCCAGGAGCTGGTGCGGGGCATCCGCACGATGCGCAGTGAATTCACGATCCCTCCGGCGCGTCACTTCGACGTGTACGTGCGGTACGGCGACGGAAGGGACGAACTCGGCGCGTTTTTTCAGGCGAATCGGGCGCTTGTGGCGATGCTCGGCGGCATCGACACCCTCGAGATCGGCAGCGACAGCTCCCGGCGGACCGGATCGGTCACGGTGGTCGGAAGCGGGTTCGAGGCGTACCTGTACATCCGGGAGTTGATCGACGTGGACGCCCAGCTCGCGCGGCTGGAGAAGAGTATCACCAGAACGTTGAAGGGATTGAAACAGGCGGAGGGTAAGCTCTCGAGCGAGGGGTTCCTCAGCAAGGCGAGACCGGAGGTGATCGAGGCGGAACGCTCCAAGGCATCGGACCTTCGGGATCAACTCGAACGGATGGAAGCCGTACGAGGCGAACTCGCATCGGACCGGAAATAGCGATGGAAACGATAATCGTATCGGTGACCGAGGGGATCATGGCAGCCGGTATCCTCGACGAGGTACCCTTTGTGACGGTGCAGCTCTTCGTTACGATGGCGAGTCTCCTTGTCGTTTCCTTCATGATCGGTGTTGTCTCTGTCCTCGCCGGCGTCGGTGGCGGGGTGCTTTTCGTCCCTGTTGTGAGCGCTCTCTTTCCGATCCATATCGATTTCATCCGCGGTGCGGGGTTGATGGTCGCCCTGGTCGGTGCGATCGCTGCGGCACCGCGACTGATGCACCGCCGGTTCTCACGGCTCCGTATTGCGATGCCCCTTGCCCTGTGCGGATCGGTCGGTTCGATCATCGGCGCTCGCCTCGGGCTGCTCGTGTCCCCCGACGGAATACTCATGCTCCTCGGTGTCTTCATGATCGGCGTCGCAATCCAGACGGCGATTCAGGGGTACCGTGCTCGGGGGGGAGAGAGGTATCTGCCGTCCGGGGTCGGGGTGGATCGGAACTCTCTTTCGGACCGGATCGCCGCGGCGTGGGAGCTGTTCGGATCCTATAGTGACCCCGTGGAAGGGGAGGTTTTCTGGAGAGCGCGCCGTATCGTCCCGGGGATGGTCCTGTTCGTCGGAATCGGCCTGTTGGGCGGGATGCTGGGTGTCGGTGCCGGGTGGGCAAACGTTCCGGTTCTGACTTCCCTGATGGGGCTGCCGATAAAACTCGCGGCGGCTACCAGCGGTCTGATTATCATCGCCAACAGTGGAGCCGCGACGTGGGTGTATCTCGGGACCGGCGGTATTCGCCCGCTGATCGTTGCACCGGCACTGGTCGGGATTATCGCAGGCACCCGTCTCGGCGCGCGCTTTCTCGGTGCGGCGAAACCACAGCTCGTGCGGCTCCTGGTGATCGCGATACTTCTGCTGGCGGGTTCACGAACGATTATCGGAGTTATCTCATGACGTCCCCGACCCCACGAGACACCAGCCGGCAGGGAGGTCTGTCGATGAAGGAACCCTGGAAGGTATATGCAACAATCCTCACCGCGGGACTTGTCGTTGCTTCGGTGGCGATGGTGGTGACCGTCGGTATCGATCTGTTCGTCATCGCCGGGAGCATCGACGAAGGAGGGGAGGAGTTTGTTCTCTGGGAGCTCGGAACCCGGGCGGAGGGCTCCGACGAAGCGCGCGGGAACGCACTCGGGGCGATCGTGCTCTTCTCAGTTATACCGATCGTCGCGTACACCGCCGCGGTGAGCAGCTTTCGCCGCCACCGGAAAATGCCGTTCGTCGTGATCGGAG
>JBKHFT010000144.1:0-7744 GCA_046540055.1 Alkalispirochaeta sp. | reverse complement strand
GGCCCCCGGCACCGCTGCATCCGCCGTCGGCCTCGGCGAAATGCTCGACGAGATCACCCGGAAGTACAAGCGTCGCGACGCGATCCTCTACGAGGGCCGGAAGATCCCCTACAGCGAACTCAACGAAAGCGCCAACCGCGTGGCAGGGGGCCTCGCCGCCCTCGGCATCAACCCGGGGGACCGGGTTGCGATGATGCTCCCGAACATCCCCGAGTTCGCCTACACCTTCTTCGGCATCCAGAAACTCGGGGCGGTGGCGGTACCGTTCAACACGATGTACAAAGGGCGGGAGATCAGCTTTATCCTCCGGGACTCCGGCGCCAAAGCGATCGTCTGCCTCTCCAACTTCGCCAACCTGATCAACGAGATCAAGGACGAGTGCCCCGACCTGGACCACGTGATCACCACCGGGCAGCGGACCCTCGTCTTCATCGACCCCGACGCGACGGTGAACGTCCAGCTCGTGGTAGAACAGAGCCGTTTCGAAAGCGCCGAGTCCGTGTTCCACGTGATCGGCGAGATCCTCGTGAATACCTTCAAACAGGCCGGCGTCGAGGACGCGTGGTACAAACACCAGGGGGCGGTCCGCGCCCACGGCAAGAAACTCGCGACGATCCTCGTCAGCGAGATCGAGAACCTCTACGTCGTCAACGTCGTCGCCTTCCTGAAAGACATGGACACCGACCCCCTCTTCAAAGTCCTCTGGGTACCCCCGGAGATCAAGGACAAAGCGGTGGAACCCACTACCAGCATCGAAAGCGAGTCGGGCAGGACCCTCTCCGTCGAGGCGTTCCGGGATCTCCTCACCGCCGAGTTCACCCGCACGATGGGGATCACCTTCCAGCCCGGCGAACTCACCCGGGACGAACAGATGGCGTACGAGAAAAACCGCGCGCTGGCGGGGCGGCTCTGACCCCGTCGCCTGTGCGAGGCCTCTGACCCCATCGCCTGCGGGCCGCCTCGCCGAGGCACTCTGCGCTCCCGCCTCCGGGTTCCGGGATAATCGAACTTCGGTCTGCGGAGCGTTGCTCCGTCCCCGGATGCGCCACCCGGCTCGCCGGGATCCGCGAAGCGCTGTTCCCTCCCCGGATGCTCCGTCCCCGGACGCCCGGCGGAGTCGTTCCACCCGTTCTGCCTTGACAATCCGGCGCGCTTGACGTGTATTACCATGGCGGTGACCGGCGATACCTGCCATGCCGTCCGCGCGGAGACGTTGGTGACGGAGGAACGACATGATACACAGAGGCACTATCACAGTACTGGTGATCGCGATCGCGATCGCTTCCGGCCTGGCGGCGGGAGTGGGCATCTTCTCGACGGGTGGTCCGGGACCGTTCGAATACGAGTCGATCCGCGGAGAAACGATCCCGATCTACGGTGAGGGGGTCTACCGACACATGTCTGCGGACGTTGCCGTCCAGGGCATCGGGCAGGATGTGGTAACCCTGTTTCTGGTGATTCCCGTTCTCATCGTCGCGCTGCTCCTGGCGCGACGGGGCGGCCTGCGGGCGCGGCTCTTCCTGGGCGGTGTGCTCACGTACCTCTTCGTCCAGTACCTCTTCTATCTTGTGATGGGTATGTACAACCCGCTCTTCCTCGTCTACACCGCCCTTGCCGGAGGGAGCTTCTTCGCTCTCGCACTGGTCCTTCTCGGTGTGGACCTTCGCGCTCTCCCCGGGGCGATCACCGACGACGGGGTCGTTCGTTTTGCGGGAGGCTTCCTCGTGTTCAACGCGGCGGCGATCGGTCTCATGTGGCTCCAGGTGGTCGTTCCGCCCTTTATCGACGGTTCGATCTATCCGGTAGAGCTGGAACACTACACGACACTGATCGTCCAGGGACTCGACCTGGGGTTGCTCCTGCCTCTTTCCGCGTTGATCGGGGTACTCCTGATACACCATACGCCGATGGGATCGCTCCTCGGACCGGTTTACCTCGTCTTCCTGTCGTTCCAGATGGTCGCGCTCCTGGGAAAACTCGTCGCAATGGGCCTCTCAGGCGTACCCGTCGTGCCGGCGATCTTCATCATCCCGGTGATCGGAGTCGTCGCGATCGGCAGTACAATCGGTCTCTTCCGCCGAATCCGTGAAGAACGATTACCGTGAGGTCTCCATTTTCGTGTGCCGCCGCGGGTTACGAACGTCCTCCTGGACAGGGTTCTGCGTGTGCCTGACCCGGTACGAACCGTCCCGTCGAGTCCGGCCCGTCGGGAAACGGGAGCGGGCAATGCAGAACCGGATGGTTCGATAGAGAAATGGAAGATCCCCGCGCATCTTCACCGTGGTACCCGGACCGGCGGACAGCCGGTCGCTTGGTCTTTACTCCACCGAACCCCTTCCACCATCGATCGCCTCCCGGTCCACCCGCAGCAACCTGGCGTTGATCGCGACGATGACCGTCGAGAGAGACATCAGGATCGCTCCTACCTCCGGTGACAGGATGATGCCGACGCCGGCGAGAACCCCCGCGGCGAGGGGGATCGCGACGACGTTATAGCCCGTCGCCCAGATGAGGTTCTGCACCATTTTGCGGTAGGTGGCGCGGCCGAAGAGGATGAGGGCCGTGATATCGACGGGGTTCGAGTTGACCAGGACTATGTCGGCAGTGGCGGCGGCGACGTCCGTCCCCGACCCGACGGCGACACCGATCTGCGCCTGAGCGAGGGCCGGCGAATCGTTTACCCCGTCTCCGGTCATCGCAACGTACTCGCCTCGTTCCTGGAGTTCCTTGATTTTCTCTTGTTTCTCATCCGGCAGGACTTCGGCGAAGAATCCATCCATCCCGAGCTCCTCGGAAACGGCCTTCGCCGTCTCCTCGTTGTCGCCGGTGAGCATCCAGCACTTGATGCCCCGGTTGTGCAACGCCTCGATCGCCTTGTACGACTCGGGGCGAATGGCGTCGGAGAGGGTGATCGAACCTGCCGCGGTACCATCGACGAGGACGAATACACGAGTGACCCCGCCGGATTGATCGGCGCCTTCCGGTATCGGGATACCGTGCTCGTCGAGGTAGCCGGGGCTTACGATTTCGACCTTCCGGCCCTGGACCGTAGCGGTGACGCCTTTCCCCTTGACCGCCTGGAATTCCGTCGCCTCCGGGAGGTCGACGCCGTCCGACTCGGCCCGGGCGGTGATGCTCTTACCAATGGGATGTTCTGATTGCCGTTCCAGCGCCGCGGCGAGAGTGAGGATTTCCCGGGAATCGTAACCCTCGTCGTGGGCGTCCACGCCGGTGACTTCGAAACTGCCCTTCGTCAGGGTGCCCGTCTTGTCGAAGACGACGGTGGTGATCTTCCGGGCGTTCTCGAAAGCGGTCCGGTTGCGGATGAGCAAACCGTTCTGCGCGGACCGGGACGTCGAGACGGAAACGACCAGCGGGATCGCGAGCCCGAGGGCGTGAGGACAGGTGATGACCATCACCGTTGCCATTCGGGCGATGGAGAACTGGAGGTCGCGCCCGACGACGAGCCATACCGCCAGGGTCGCCGCGCCGGCGGTGATCGCGATAATGGTGAGCCAGAAGGCGGCGCGGTCGGAAAGCGCCTGGGTCTTCGATTTTGCCGCCTGCGCCTCCCGGACCATGGTGATCACTTTTGAGAGGTATGAGTCATCTCCCGCGCCCTCAACGCGCAGCTCGAAGGAGCCGTCTCCGTTGATCGCGCCGCCGATGAGGGTGTCGTCGGTCTCCTTTCGGACCGGTCGTGACTCCCCGGTGAGCATCGACTCGTCGACGTAGCTCTCACCCTGCACCACGACGCCGTCGGAAGGGATCTTCTCTCCCGGCTTGATGACCAGCACGTCGCCTTTCTGTATCTCCGCGAGGGGTACGTCCTCAATCTCACCGTCGTCGCCCTTGCGATGTGCCTGCTCGGGCATCAGTTGGGCGAGTTCCTCCAGCGCCGACGACGCCTTCAGGACCGACGCCATCTCGATCCAGTGTCCGGCGAGCATGATAGCGATCAGCGTGGCAAGCTCCCAGTAAAAGGGGGAGCCTTCGAGTCCGAAGGTAACCGCCGCGCTGTAGGCGTACGCCACCGTTATGGCAAGGCCGATCAGGGTCATCATCCCCGGGTTCTTCTGCCTGAGTTCATCCACCAGACCCGAAAGGAAGGGCCGGCCACCGTACACGAAGATCACCGTTGCAAGGGCAAACACCGCGAAACGATCTCCGGGAAAACTGAACGAGAAGCCGAGGAACTCCTGGATCAGCGGTGACAGCGCCAGGACCGGTACCGTAAGGACGACGGAGACGTAGAATCGCCGTCGGAAGTCGCGGATCATCATCCGGTGGTGTTGAGTGTGGTCGTGGGATTGGTTCTTTTCCTGGTTCTGGTCCTGCTCGTGGCCGCGGTTACCGTCGTGATTCTGCCTGTTGGTGCTCATGAAGACTCCTTCATTGTCACATCGAACGTACTGACGACGGGGAAGGACGGCAAACGCGACGATCCCGTCCGAAGGTGATCACCCGAAGAGGATCGGGAACTGCCGGGTCGGGCGGACCCGATAGGCATCGAGGTCGGGGAGGTGCCGGTGCGCGGTGAGCTCGTGCGGGTCAGGCGCTTCTCCTTCGAGGATACCCAGCGTCTCGCCGAAGAGGCTCACGAAGTTCACCCGGACACTCAGGAACACCCACCACCCTGTGGTGCCCACGTTCTGTAGGTCATCCGGCGACACCTGATCGGCCAACCAGGGATACGCGCCGAGAAACGCGTCGTACACCGCGTTCACCGGTACCCACCCCTCGGGCTCCGTTGCGGACAAGCGTTTCACCACATACAAGAGAAACCCGGCAGACTCGCGCAACCGCGGGACCGGTTCGCCGAAACGCATCGTGTCCCAGCGGACGCTCGTGAACATCGCTTCGGCGATCATCGAAACGATCGTACCGAGGTCCCCGGTATCCACCCCGGTGTTTACGACGAACCGTTTTCCGTCGAGACGGATCAGACCCGCCGCCTCAAGAATCTCCCGATAGCGATTGAACACCGGTGCGTCGATCTCCCGCTTCGGTATCTCACGGTCGAACAGATCGATCCGAAACACGTCGTACAGTATCGGTACGATCTTCTCCTCGATCCCCCGACGAACGATCGCCGGTGCAACATAGCCCGCGGAGGTAGCGGGAATCATCTCGAGATCGAGCATCCATCGTGCGAACCGGAAGAGGGGGACCGAAAGAAGCGACTCCACCTCCGTCGGGGTGAGTGCCACGTTGCGCAGATCCCGGAGGGCGAGAACACCCTCCTCGGCGGGAATCGGTGCAGACACGATCCGGTGAAACGGTCCCGGAGGGAGGTCGAAGCGGTCGGCGGGTTTGGTCGCCTCTGAGGATCGTCGGGCGGCGCCTTCCAGGCCGCCGGCGGCGGGGTCGGGTGCTCGATCCACGATTCCCATCACCTGCGCCCGGAGCATCCGTACCTGTTCGACGTCGACCCCGGTTTTCTCCGAGATCATCTCGTCGGTGTAGCCGCGTCCCTCGTTGTAATCCTCCATGAGGAGTGTGAGGACCGGTTGAATAGCATCGAGGTCCGGCGGTTCGATGCCGTCCTCAAGGAGGTCGCCGTCGCTCTCCGCAGACGGCGCACCCAACGTCGATGTCCCCGCCGACGTCGGACCGTCAATCATCTCGGTCACGATCGCTTCAAGGTCTGAGAGGAGATCGATCGGCTCCAGAATCTCCCTTGCAGCGTGCATCATCGCCATCGACGCGTTGACCTGCGGTTCCGACGGCATCGTTGCAAGCGGTGCGACGGCGGCCACGCCCCGCGCGTAGGCGTCTTCGGTCATCCCCCGGACGTAGATCGCGCGGTCCTCGAGAGAAACGAGGACAAGGGGTTCGTACATCGGGATATCGTCGCCAAGGCGTATACCGACGATCTCATCGGTGACGACGATATCCTGAATAAGACTGCCACCCTCGGCGATCACCCGTCGCCACAGCGACTCGTCGGCAAGATCCTCATTGCCGTCGTAGGTGATCATCGAGGCGCAATGACGCCACGCACCGTTTCGCCCGGTCATCTTCGGAAGCTCCTGCCAGAGGAACAGCATCATGAACGGTACCGGTTCATTCCGAATGACCGTGCTGATCGACGGCACATCATCCGGCGTTCCCAGAAGAAAGGGGAACTCATCAGCCCCGGAATCGTCGGCGGCGACAGAGGCGAAGTAGAGGAGGTCTCCTGCGTCCAACGAGACGAACTCCAGGATCATTCCGTAGGTATGAAACACGGCGCCGTCGTAGGCAACCAGTGCGAGGCCGGACTGAACACCCCTGGAATGGGCGTTCACGAGTGACGGTGAATAGACCGGTAATCGCGACCAGGGAAGATCCGCGGGCCATCCCGGCGGCGCGTTCCCGATCGGATCGACGAGGACGATGTTGTGCTCCACCGGCTCTACCGCCTCGAACGCGATGAACGCCCAGGGCACTCGTCGCCACTGCCGCGCGAGCTGGAGATCCGGCGCCGCAAGTTCGTTCTGTACGGACCGGACGAACCCCTGGGTTCGTTTCGGAACGGTGGTGACTGTCGCGGTACCAAGCATCCCATACATCATCGGCGGCCACTCTTCGGGATACCGCGACGGATCGGGAATCCGCTCCTGCAGATCATCGATGACCGGATCGATATACCCCTTGCGCTCTGCGTAGGGGATGATCAGGTCCACGATGCGTTCCAACCGCGGACCGATCCGCTTGCAATCCGCCTCACCGGGGAGTCTGGACTTCATCATAGCTAACCCTATCCGCAAGCTACCGATCGTTCAATCCGGCGGGTCTGCCGATTCCGCCACGCCGGCAGATCCATCGATACTCCGGTCTGTAATCTCAGGCAACATCTCAGTCTGAGATTTCTAGTCACGTAATTTGCCAAGGCCCTGGCGCAATCCAGGTCACATTGAATGCTGTCGATGCCACGCGTTTCCAGGGTCAGGGCCAGAGCCTCGCTCAGGACCAAACCGGCATAATCAAAGCTTCGACTCAGAAGCCAGATGTTGAGGGCCGCACGGACTATGTCCTTGCCGATCTTGTTTCGGTACTTGAAGCAGTCCGCGATTGTCTTCCCGGGTTCGTAGACGCGGACCCTCGTATAGTCAATAGAATGCACTTCTACGCCGCTTTCGAACGCACTCCCCGAGAACTCAACGCATGAGATCGGCGGGTAGTCTCCATGAGCTCGTTGCTCGTGCGCTTGAGCGCGCCGGGCGAACTCACCGGAACGAAACTGTTCCCCCCCTAGTCGAAGCGGCGAGGGGTAGAGCGGGTCTGGAACGTAAATGTCCGGAATTGCGAGTAGGCGAGTCCGTGGAACTCAAGGGAGGTGTGGTTGACGATGACGGCATCAGGAACACGCCGCGCGGCTGCCGGCACAGGATCCTCAACGGTTTCAGCACTTCGGCGCCCCTTGGGGAGCACAGCGTAGGCCCCTTGCCTGATTGACTCGATTTTTCCGTGCACTGATAGTACTGGATAGCGCTATTAAAAGTTAATGTGATAACATTAATTAGTCATGGCTGCAAATAAAGATTCTTTCCCATACGATCCGGTAGAGGTCGGGCGATATGTGGAAACCGTCGCCGGGGGTGAGCGCGTGCGGGCGCATGTTCCTCCTCCGCTGTCGGCAGGCCTGATCGATCGTCTGGGAACCGATATCTTCGATGTCATGGAGCGAGCGAACCGGGCGTACCGCTGGACGATGTGCAGGAGGTTTCCAACTACGTTCGCGCCATGAACCACGGGCTCT
>JBKHFT010000143.1:0-7809 GCA_046540055.1 Alkalispirochaeta sp. | reverse complement strand
CGGGCTCTTCGTGTTCTCAACCCCCAACGGCGCCGGCGTCTCGGCGCAGACCGATGCGCGGGAGTTCTACCGCCGCAGCCCCTCCGATCATTACACCGTAATGAACCCCCGCTCCGCCCGGAAGTTCCTCGAACAACACAGATTTGTCGTACGTCGGGTACGCGTTACCGGCCACCACCCGGAACGGTTCGCCGCTGTTTCCGCCCGGCCCGGAGGGTTTCGCAGGGGAGTGTGGCATCGTCTTTTCGCGTTCTATTCGCGGGCCCGTCGCCTCGGGGATACCTTCGAAATCATCGGGGAGTTCACACCGTGAAAGCAACGAAGGGCAGCATCTTTCTTCTCGGCGGTGGCCTGATGCAGTTACCGGCGATCGAGGAGGCGAAACATCTCGGTCTCGTCCGACATCTCGCAGATGGAAATTCGGCGTGTCCCGGCCGGGAAAGAGTCGAGTCTTTCCACCACGTGGACCTTCGCGACACCGACCGCCTTCTCGAAGTCGCACGTACGATTCCTGACCTTCGGGGCGTATTTACAGCGGGTACCGATTTTTCCCGAAGCGTTGCGTACGTGGCGGAACAGCTGGGACTGCCGGGGATCACGCGAGAGGTCGCGGAGCGGGCTACCGACAAGGGGCTGATGCGGGAAACCCTCGCCCGTGGGGGGGTAAACGTACCGCGGTACCGCGTATTTCACGACGGGAGCGAGCCGGAGCCGACCTTTCCGCTTCCGTGGGTTGTCAAGCCGGTGGACAACATGGGAGCCCGAGGAGTGATTCTGGTCCATTCCCGGAGTGATCTGGATAACGCGGTCCGGTCCGCCAGGGAGTTCGCACGGTCGAAGCGGGTGATCGTTGAAGAGTACATCCCCGGTGAGGAGTACAGCCTCGATGCCCTGATATACGACGGAACGGTGCGAATCACCGGCATCGGTGCGCGACACATCTTCTTCCGGCCCCGCTTCGTGGAGCTGGGGCATACGATCCCGGCTCGACTGAACGGCGACGAATACAGGGCGCTGGTCGATACGTTCACCGCCGCGATCCACGCGATCGGGATCGATCGAGGCGCCGCGAAAGGGGATATCTTTCTCGATCACGACAACGATGGTGTTCCCTTCGCGACGGTCGGGGAGGTTGCGGCGCGCCTTTCCGGGGGATTCATGTCGGGTTGGACCTTTCCCCTTGCGACGGGGATTCCCCTGACGCGTCTGGGCATCGAGGTCGCCCTCGGCGAGTCCCCCGAACCGGTGCGGTTTTCCGCCGTCCACGACCTGGTGTCCGCGGAACGCGCGTTGATCTCCGCTCCGGGAACGGTCCGGGCGATCGAAACAAGCGTCACACCCGTGTCTTCAGCGTCGGGAAACACGGGGGTTCGTGAGGTGTTCATCAACTGCACTCCCGGTGATCGCGTCGTGCCTCCCCGGAACAACGTCGAAAAGGTTGCAAATGTGATCGCCCTGGGTGCCGACGCGGACGAGGCCGCGCGAATCGCCGCGGACGCTCTCGATCGGATCGTCGTCGTACTCGTACCGGGAGACCGCGACAGCGATACGTTCTTTTTCCGGACGGGATGGGACGATATGTACGCCCGATACCGCGTTGCACCCTCCTGTGAAACACGTCGCGTTCTCTCCGAGGACACCGCGGATCCCTCGGACTTGACCGGAACACCTGTGGAACCGATCATAGCGGCATCCCTCAAGGATCTTGGCGGTTCGATCGCAGACCTGGAGAACAACCAGATCTCGATCTCTCCGTCGGAACTGGTCGATCGTCTCGTCCTGGAGGGACAGCTGGAGCTGAGACACGACGCGGACAGAGATCGTTCTATTCTCTTCTGGCGAAGTCTCATCGCCGGAGGACGGCAGGGGGTACGATATTTTTCCGATACCGCAGGGGGAACGCGGAGGAACGATGGGTAAGGGGAGATCCGGGTTCAACGCCGTCATCGCGTTACTCTTTCTCGTCTCCACTGCGTCGCTTTACTCGCAGCAGTCGGCGTCGTCTTCGCCGGAGGTTGTTGACGTTACAGAGGTGATCTCCCGCACGGAGACGCGGTTTCAATGGGATCCGTATCGCGAGCAGGGCACTCTTGTGCGAGGAAGCTCGATGCTGACCTTTCGCGTTGGCACACCCCTGGCGGTTGGGAACCTGACGGAGATCCACCGGATCACTCCGCCGGAGCGTCGCGACGGAACGATCGTCTTTGACCGCGATTTTCTTGCTCTCGCGATGCGTCTGTTTCCGCGGGTTGACGAGATGCGGCGGATTGCGGGGATCTTCATCGATCCCGGACACGGAGGAAAAGATCCCGGGGCCGTCGGAACGATAACCGGTGACGAAGAGATCCGGACGATTCAGGAAAAGGATGTGGTCCTTGCCGTCGGACGGACGCTGAGGGATCTCCTCGTCCAACGCTATCCGGACAAACAGATCCTGATGTCCCGGGATGCCGATCGATATCTTACCCTTGAGGAACGCACAACCCTCGCGAACGCGATAGAGACCGCTCCGGAGGAGACGGTTGTCTTCGTTTCAATTCACGCCAACGCTTCCCTGAACGCGGGTGCCAACGGTTTCGAAGTCTGGTTTCTTCCCCCCGAGTTCCGGCGGCGCAACCTCGTAGATCCCAAGGATGCCGGTGTAGACGATCCGGACCTCCTGACGATTCTCAATACGATGCGGGAAGAGGAGATTACGATCGAGAGCATCCTGCTCGCCCGGAACGTCCTGGCGGGGATGGAAAGTCGGATCGGTGATCGCTCACCCAACCGGGGACTGCGGGAAGAGAGCTGGTACGTTGTGCGTAACGCAAAGATGCCCTCGATCCTTGTCGAAGTCGGATTTGTCACAAATCCCTCGGAACAACGTCTCCTCGAGGACCCTCGCTACTTGCGAGAAGTAACGGAGGGTATCTATACTGGTCTCACGAACTTTATCCGGAGCTATGAGGAACTTGGAACTCAATAAGATCGGCTACATTTCTGCAGCAGGCGCGGCGACGGTGTTCGTCGTTGCGGTTGTTCTCTTCGTGTTCTCTCCGGAACAGCATAACGACCGGTACAACCTCGCGTTCCCCGATACTGCGGGAGGAGCTCTCCATCATGAATGGCGAATACTGCCGGACCGCGACGGCGTTCAGGAAAGGGTGCAGCTTCTCATCGAGGAGATGATGCTCGGTCCGGTGACCCTTGGTGCGGTACCGTTTCTTCCGGAACGATCGGATCTGCGAAGCGTTGTGTACGACCACGCGGATCGAACGATCTATATCGACTTCGACGCCGCTTTCTTCGTAGAGACCGAAGACGGCCGCTTTCCGTTCGTCGATCTGAAACACCTGATAGAGACGAATCTTCGCCATAATATCCCGCAAATTGACCGAATTATCGTGACTGTAGCGGGACAACTTCCGGAGGTACCGAGATTTGAAGGTCTTTGACAATCTTGGTCGTTGACAAAGAAAACGAGGGCGTTATAATTTGTTGAAGGTTAGACCACACAAATGCGCATAACGCAAAGGAGAGTTGGATGAGACGTTCCGTCCTTTTCATGTTGATTGTTCTGCTTGCCGCGGGTAGTGTGTTTGCCGAGGAAGCGGTATTGATCGATTTCGCTCAGCTTACACCCGACTATCCGGCGGATGACCCGGTGCACAATGAGAGAACCCTTGTTGATTACAGCACCGCCGCTGGTTCCAGTTATACGGAGGAAGAGAAGGCGGAAATGAAGATCTCCCTTGCCCTCAACGCATGGGAAATCGACATAGCTTCGTCCTCGCGCAACGTGACAACCGTTTCCAACAGCATGGTACGCCCCGCTCCGGTACGCGAAGGCGCAAGCAACTACGAGAATGAGACCGTTCTTGGTGCACGGGTCCGCTTCCCCGAGGACCCGTTCAACTCATGGGCGCTTATCAGTCCTCCCTTCGAAATTCCCGCCTATGCGGACCTCACCGAAGTGGCTGATGACGGAAGTGTGGAGGTTCCCCAGGAAGAGGAGGGGCGTGGCACGAAGTTCGACGGTATCGGCGTGGTGAAGAACGTCGGCGTCCTCCGGTCCGTGTCGATGAATGTTCATGGCCTCAACTTTCCCCACGGGATCAGCATCGTTCTCCAGGACGAAAACAACGAAGAACACGAGATCTTCATGGGATACCTTCGATTTGACGGGTGGCGAACCCTCGAATGGAGAAACCCCAACTACATCCAGGAAGTCCGGAACCGTGAGCTTCGCGTGTTTCCCCTCTACCCGAACCTCACACCGATGCGCAAACTGATCGGTATCCGTGTATACCGCGATGCATCGATGCAGGGCGGCGATTTCATTACCTACATCAAGGACATCTCCCTGACCTACGACCGTGCCGTTCTTCAGCTTGAGCGTGACATCAACGACGAATCGGTCTGGGGTATTCTCCAGGAGCGGGAGCGCAGCCGACGCGAGGCGGAGCTCCGAAATCTCGGAAGTATCCAGGTACTGCGTTATCTTGAAGAGCGCAAGATGCACGACCCTGACGGGGCCGCAGAAGGCGAACAGGGAGAAGCAGGTACGACCGCTCCATAATGGGGTGACTCGTAACTACCCACCATTGAAGGATTTAAACCCTCCGTACATCGTGCGGGGGGTTTTTCTTTGGCTTGACGTCACTTCAGAAAAAGTTGAGAATTGAAATGCGATGAGCGACTATTTGGATCCGGCAAATGAAGAGCTTCTCAAAGACTTCTATGTTGAAGCTGAGATGCAGGTGGAAACCCTGGAAAGCAACGTCCTGGTGCTGGAGAGAGACCCGGCCAACCACGACGCGATCGACGAGATCTTTCGGGCAGCACACACGCTGAAGGGCGGAGCGGCTACGGTTCAGATGACCGAACTCGCCGAGTTCACTCATCTGGTCGAAGATGCTCTCGACGAGATCCGAAGCGGGCGAGTTTCGGTTCACGAAGAGATCGTTGATACGTTGCTCACCTCGATCGATATCATCAAAGCGATGCTGGCGGAACGCCGGAACGGCTCGGTATACGACGAGGACGTAAGCGCGAGCGCCGACGCCCTTCACCGAATCATGGACGGAACCGCCGCGCCGTCACAGTCAGACAAGGTCCCGGCGTCCCCTCCGACCACATCCACTCCGCAATCGGAAGACGAGGCCGTACCGTCGGAGCTGACGGAGTACGAGATCCTCGAGATGAAGGATGCCGCCCCCGACGGCACATCTCTCTATGAAGTGGTCGTGCACTTTCGCGAGGACAACCCGATGAACAGCGTCGGCGGCATTCAGGTGTTCGCCGTTCTCAAGCAGTTCAGCAACGTCCTCAAGACGGTTCCCGAGTTTGATGCGTTATATGAGGATGCATTTCATCCCGTCGTCAGGTACTACATCGCTACTACCGAGTCTCCCGAAGACCACCGTACAAAAATTGAAATCTCCGATGTGACCGACACTGTATCAATCGTTCCCGTCGGCACCGGCGCTCCCGCAGCTGTCGCTTCCTCCCAGGGATCAACCAAATCCGGTACGGTCGACAGAGGATCACAAGGAACCTCGGCGTCGACGGAGGAAACGCAAGCATCGCGAGGAGTCGTAAGCGACGCTCCTTCCCCCACAGAGGACGCATCCGGAAAAACGTCGGTTCCTCCACCACCCGACACCGCCGACCGGCAGGAGGGTGAGACCGACGGAGACGAGGTATCACCGGTGGAGACGGCGAAAGAAGGTGACGCCAGGCGAGGCGGTGCAACCCCTGCTGCATCGGTTTTACGCGTCGACAGCCGTCGGATCGATAATCTTCTGAACCTCGTAAGTGAAACGGTCATCAATAAGGCAAGTTTCAACCAGATCAGCAACTCCTTCGGCGAAAACCTCGCTACGTTCCAGCAGACCGAAGGACGCTACCGGGAGTTACTGAAAGACCTCTTCGAGAGCCTTCCCGATTATCTCGATGCGATACAGCAGGGAGAATCGGTCAAGTCGGTACGAGAACGGATTAACGAGCGTTTCGGGATTCTGACCTCGATATTCGACGGTTTTCATACCGATCTGAAGGTATCGGTGGCGAAGTTCCGCAACACCTCACAGAACCTCGGCCGCATCGCCGGGGAGTTGCAGGAAGGAGTCATGCGGATACGGATGGTTCCGATCTCACAGATCTTTTCCCGGTTCCCGCGCCTCGTGCGAGATCTCTCGAAGGCACTCAACAAGAAAGTCAATCTCGAGATCGAAGGTGAAGAAACCGAGCTGGACAAATCGGTTATTGAAGATCTCCTTGACCCGTTGATCCACTGCGTCCGGAACAGTATCGATCACGGCCTCGAAGATCCGGAGACGCGAAAAGAAGAGGGTAAGAGCGAGACCGGAACGGTACGGCTTCGGGCGAGCAACGAAGGGAACATGATCCTCATTGAGGTGCAGGACGACGGAAAGGGGATCGATGTTGATAGCGTCCGCAAGAAGGCGGTCGATCGCGGACTCATCCACCCGAACAAACAACTATCCGATGTGGAAGCATTCAACCTGATCTTTGACCCCGGTTTCTCGACGGCCCGAAAGATCACCAACGTCTCCGGCCGCGGTGTAGGTCTGGATGTGGTCAAGCGGCAGATCGAAAAGCTGAACGGGACGGTAAAAGTCTGGTCGGAACGCGGCATCGGCAGCCGATTCACGATCAAGATTCCTCTGACCCTGGCGATCATTCAGGGACTTCTGGTTAAGGTCGGCAAAGAGATGTACGCGATTCCGATCACATCCGTGATCGACAGTCACCGGATCAAGCCGTCTGAGATCAAGATGATAGACAACTACGAGGTGTTTAACGTCCGGGACGACGTGGTTTCCCTGATACGCCTCAGTCGCCTTTTCCGAATACCGACGAACGAAAATCCCGATTACCACTACGTTGTAATCGTCGGCACCAGTGAGCGGAAGATGGGTCTCATCGTCGATTCTCTGATCGGAGAGGAAGACGTCGTCATCAAACCATTGAGAGATCATTTCACCAACTCACCGGGCATCGCGGGAGCGAATATTACCGGTGATGGTCGAGTCTCCTTGATCATCGATGTAAGCCAGTTGCTCGAACTCGGACTTCGAAGAGAAAAAGAAGAGCGCGCGCAACGAGAGATGACGGTTCGATAATAACGGAGCTACCGATGACACAGACCGACGTAACAAAAGACCAGGATACCGAAAGCCGACAGGAACCGATAGATTTCAAGATGGTCACTTTTTCGCTCGGAGGAAAGGACTACGGAATCGATATCATGCGGGTGAAAGAGATCGCGAAGTTCACCCAGTTTACCTATGTCCCGAACACCGCCCATTTCGTGAGGGGTGTGTACAACCTCCGGGGCGATATCATATCGATCATCGATCTTCGACTGTTCTTTAACCTGCCTGCAGAGCAGAAAGCTGACGATTCGCCCGAGAGCGGTCTGATTCTGCGCCTCGAAAACAATCTGATCGGTGTGATAGTCGACTCTATCGACAAGGTAGTGGGAATCTCGTCCCGACAGGTTCAGCCGCCGCATCCGATTTTCGGCGACATCAACGTGAAGTACATTAGCGGCGTTGCAGAGTACGACGAACGACTCTATATCATCCTTGACGTCGACAGAATTTTTCGGAAGGACGACGAGAGTACAGGCGAATCCGGGCGCGTCTCACAACGCCCGATTCAGGCAATCGGTGCTAACCTTCCCGAACCTCCCCGGAAGAGACCGGAAGAAACCGGAACTGTCGCGCAGCCGTCGTCGAGCGCCGATCCGCGAAGTGACGCCGATATGCAGCAGCGGTTTCTTGCCGACGGCCTCAGGGC
>JBKHFT010000142.1:0-7964 GCA_046540055.1 Alkalispirochaeta sp. | reverse complement strand
GGGACTGGCCCGCCGGATCGTCGGAGGAGATGTGCCGGAGTCCCTGAAGAACAAGCGCCTGCTCGCCCTCGATCTGGGGTCACTCCTTGCCGGGACGAAGTTCCGCGGTGAGTTCGAAGAGCGCCTGAAAGGGGTGATCGAAGAGATCGCCAGGAGTCGTGGACAGATCATCCTGTTTATCGACGAGCTCCACACACTGATGGGAGCGGGAAGCGCCGAGGGCGCGATGGACGCCAGCAACCTTCTGAAACCGGCCCTTGCACGGGGAGAGCTCCGGGCGATCGGCGCGACCACCCTCGACGAGTACCGGAAACACATCGAGAAGGACGCGGCCTTCGAGCGGCGGTTCCAGACGGTCTACACCAACGAACCCGATGTGGAAAGCACCGTTGCGATCCTCCGGGGACTCAAAGAGCGGTACGAAGTTCACCACGGAGTACGGATCAGAGACGACGCTCTTCTGGCGGCGGCAACGCTGAGCGATCGGTATATCACCAACCGCTTCCTCCCGGACAAGGCGATTGACCTCGTAGATGAGGCGGCAAGCCGTATGAAGATGGAGATCGAAAGCCAGCCCACCGAGCTGGATCAGCTCGAGCGGAAGATACTCCAGCTGGATATCGAGCGGCAGGCGCTGAAAGGTGAAACCGAGGCTGCAGGGAAAGAGCGCCTCGCGAAACTCGAGAACGAACTCGCCGAACTGCGGCACCAGCGGGACGAGATGCAGCTGCGATGGAAGAACGAAAAAGGGGTTATCGAAGAGATTCGTGCCCTCAAACAGGAGCACGAACAACTCTCGATCGAGGAAAAACAACACGAACGGGAAGGCAACCTCGCCCGTGCCGCGGAGATCAAACACGGTCGCATTCCCGAGATCGAGCGTACCCTGACGAAACTCTCGAACCGCCTTCAGGAACTCCAGGGTGATAACTCTCTTCTCCGGGAGGAGGTGAGCGACGAGGATATCGCCCGGGTCGTCTCGGCGTGGACCGGGATCCCCGTAAGCAAGATGATGTCCTCGGAGATGCAGAAGCTCCTCGAACTCGAGGAGATCATGGGAGAACGCGTCGTGGGACAACCGCGAGCGATCCAGGCGGTAGCCGATGCGATCCGCCGAAACAAATCGGGGATCGGAGATGAGAACCGGCCGACGGGAACATTTCTTTTCCTCGGCCCCACCGGAGTCGGCAAAACCGAACTGGCGAAGACGATCGCCGGATTTCTCTTCGACGACGAGCGTGCGCTGACACGGATCGATATGAGCGAATACATGGAACGCCACGCCGTGAGTCGCCTGATCGGAGCACCTCCCGGATACGTCGGATACGACCAGGGGGGGCAGCTTACCGAGGTGGTACGACGCCGGCCGTATTCGGTGATCCTCTTTGACGAGATCGAGAAGGCGCATCCCGACGTGTTCAACGTGTTCCTGCAACTCCTTGACGAGGGGCGACTTACCGACGGGCAGGGGCGTCTCGTTGACTTTCGGAACGCGATCATCGTGATGACCAGCAACATCGGAAGCGACCTGATTCTCGGGGCGGAAAATCTCGATGCGATTCGTGACCGGATCGACGAGCGGTTGCACCAGGCGTTCAAGCCGGAGTTTCTCAATCGCCTCGACGAGGTGATCACCTTCCGTCGTCTCGGACGGGAGCACATCCTGAAGATCGTCGACCTTGAAGTGGGACGTCTCCGCAGACGACTCGGAGACCGGAAGCTGACGATCGATCTGACCGACGCGGCGCGGGAGCACCTTGCGGATCTGGGATACGATCCCGCTTTCGGCGCGCGGCCGTTGAAACGGGCGGTCCAGCATTATATTCAGAACCCCCTTGCAAAACGGTTGCTGGCGGGGGACTTCCCCGACGGGTCGAAGATCGTCGTGGATCGCGGCGACATCGGTGCCGGTGCGGGTACCGGTACCGGTACCGGAGGGGAGGAGTTTTCCTTTCGCCGAAGTAATTGATACTTTCCACCGCCCCGGCTACCCTCGGGGCGATGGCAAAACTCTGGGATAAAGGCTACAACCTCGACGCCGCGGTTGAGCGGTTCACCGTCGGACGGGATTACATTCTTGACAGGGAATTGATCGTTGCCGACGCCGCGGCGAGTATCGCCCACGCACAGATGCTCGCGACGGTCGGGCTCCTCACCACCGCAGAGGCGGATGAGATCACCCGGGTGCTCCGCGAGATCGCCAGGGAGGGGTGGCACGGCAGGATCGGGATCTCCCGCAGCGATGAGGACTGCCACACCGTGATCGAGAGTCGACTGATTGATGCTCTCGGTGATGTGGGAAAAAAGGTGCATACCGGACGCAGCCGGAACGACCAGGTTACCGCGGCGACGCGTCTCTACACTCGCGAGATGGTACTCGGCATCGGTTCCGGAGCGGTGCAGCTCATCGAGACGCTCCTGTCGAAGGCGACCGATGAGGCGGTGACGGTGATGCCGGGACGGACCCACCTGCAGATCGCGATGCTTTCGACCTGGGGGTTGTGGCTTGCCTCGTGGGCAGAACAGCTTCTCGATGATCTGGAGCTGCTGGTACCGGTGCTTCGACTGATCGATCGCAGTCCCCTGGGTTCGGCGGCGAGTTACGGCACACCCCTCCCGCTGGACCGGGAGTTCGTCGCGGAATACCTCGGATTCCGGGAGGTACAGAACAACGTTCTCTCGGTGCAGCACTCCCGGGGGACCCTGGACGGGCATCTCGTATCGGCCCTCGGAGCGATCGCGATCACCCTCGGGCGGATCGCCGGGGACCTTATCCTCTTTTCGCTGCCGGAGGTAGGGTACGTATCGCTCCCGGACGAGCTGTGTTCCGGATCGAGTATCATGCCACAGAAGAAGAATCCCGATATCCTCGAGCTGCTGCGGTCCCGCGCATCGGTGGTGGAAGGGTGGGCGCAGCAGGCACGGGGTGTGGTACGCTCGCTGCCCTCCGGGTACAATCGGGATCTCCAGGACACGAAGGAACCGCTCCTGCGCTCCCTCGATACCGTTTCGGAAGAGCTCGTCGTCGGACACGTCCTGATCGAGGGTATCCGTCCGAACCGGGACGTGATGGAAGCCGCACTCAACGCGGAGGTGTTCGCTACGGACTACGCGTATCGCCTCGTCGAAGAGGGGATGCCCTTTCGCGATGCGTACCGCAAAGCGGCGGCGGAGTACCGGAATCAGCCGCTTCCTTCCCCGACGGAGGCGCTTGCCGCCCGGAGGAGTACCGGCACACCGGGAAACCTGAACCTCGAGGCAGCGAGAACGCGGCTTCGGCGTATCGCCGGGGAGATCGACGAAACGGCACGTCGCCACGAGGGGGCGCTGACGCGGGCGTTTCCGGACGGGACGGTTTCGTCTCTCCGCCCCCGGCCGGTGTAGACCCGGCGCGTCCATACCCGGTGCATCTACCCGGCGCGGGTAGATGCGGCGCGGGTAGATGCGGGACGACCGAGGCGGTTGACTATCGGGCGAGACGCATCCGGCGATACGCCGCGTAACTGACGAAGGCGGCGACCGTCAGGAGATAGGGGAGCGCAAGAAGAACGGTCGGAGGTACTCCGAGAACCGATTGGGCCCGGACCGATAGCGCTTCGATCGATCCGAAGAGCAGCGCCGCCGCGGCCAACCCGTAGGGGTTGCGGTACCCCAGAAAGATGATCACCAGCGCGATCCAGCCGCGGCCGGCACTGATGTTGGGAATATATACACCGATGCGGAGTGCAAGAAGTGCCCCGGTAAGACCGCTGAAGATCCCGCTGCCGACAAGACCGATCAGACGATAGCGGTTCACTCCGACCCGCTGAGCCCGCATCCACTCGGGTTGTTCCCCGGCAACGCGCAGTCTGATCCCGGGGACGGTACGGTAGAGAAAGAGGTGTACCGTTACGACGGTAATCGCCGCGATCCCGACGACGGGCCAGACACCGATTCCGTCGAATTCGGGGCGAAGGGCGCCGCGGCTCTCGAAGAAGATCTCCGAGAGGAGCGGAAGCGCTCCCGCGGAGAGGACGTTCATTGCGAGTCCCACGATAAACGGATTCGCCCGCCAGCGCAGGGCGAAGAGGCTGAAAAGAAGTGCGAAAACCGACCCCGTCACTACGCCCGCCACTATTGCGAAGGGTACCGAGGCTCCCAGAATCAACGTCGTTATCGCGGCAAACGCGCCGGCACCGATCATCCCCTCCAGGCCGATATTGAGAATCCCGCTTCGCTCCGCAAGCAGCCCCCCGAGGGCAACGATGAGCAGTATCGAGGTGCTCTGGAGAATCTGCATGATCACTGAGAGCCTCCGTGTTGCGGCGTGGAACGCCGACGCCGACGGACACCGGAGAGGACGTCGGCGGTAACGAAGAGGAATACCACCCCCTGGATGAGAGAGCCGAGTTCCCAGGTCGTCTGGTTCTGAAGGACCGCTGCCCGGGCTCCGGCGTTCAGAAACGCGAAAAAGAGCGCAGCCGGCACGATGAGGAGCGGACGATTACGCGCGATGAGCGCTACGGCGATTCCGTTCCATCCGAGTCCACCGGAAAACCCGAGGATACTGCGGTGGTGAATCCCCATGACGAGGACGGCGCCGGCGAGGCCGTGGAAGAGGCCGGAGAGCGCCATCGGAAGGGTGGTGTACCACCCGACGGGAATCCCGGCGTACCGGGCGAGGCGACGATTGTACCCGACGATCCGAAGTTCGTATCCGACAAGGGTCCAGTGGAGGAGGAACCAGAGAAACAGTACCGCCGCGGCCGCCCAGAAGATACCGCTGCTCAGCGTTGACGGCGGCAGTATCCGAAGCAACTCCGTTCCCGGTGGAATTTTCCGCGTCGCGAGGAGATTCGTCTCGACATCGCGGAAGGGACCGACGATCAGGTAGTCGATGACGGGTACGAGAGTCGCCGACAACAGAAAGCTTGTGATCAGTTCATCGGCGCCGGTACGATGGAGTATCCATCCCGACAGCGCGGCGACGCTTGCTGCCGCGGTACCCGCGATCAGTACCGCTGCGATCGGGGGGAGAGGTGAGGCGGTGAGTACGATCGTTACCACCAGCGCACCGAGATACACCTGTCCCTCACCCCCGAGGTTGAACACCCCGGACCGGAACGCGATTACGACACCCGCACCGGTCATCGTGAGCAGTGAGGCCTGGGAGAGGAAATTCCCGAGGTTGTAGCGATTCTGGAACGGCCCGAGGAGGAAGACGCTCATCGTTCGACCCGGGGCGTCGGCGGTGAGAACGATCACCGCCGCGACCGTAACGAGGGCCGCCACCGCGGCGACGATCGAACTGGATACCGTCGTCTTCGGGCGGGTCATCGCGGCACTCCCCGGGAAGAGCGGATTCCGGTGAAGGCGCGGTTGATTTCGTCGACCCTGGTCGGTTCGTAGGGACCATCGATCACCCCTCCGGCAAGGACAAACACCTCATCCGCCACGGCAACGGCGGAATCGACCGCGGAAGTAATCACCACCACCGCCGACCCAAGGTCGGCGATCCCCCGGAGGATTTCGGTGAGGCGGTCCTGCCCTGCAAGGTCGAGACCGGAGAAGGGCTCTGCGATAACGCACCCCGGTGTCGGATGCGCAAGTTCCCGGGCGAGAATCAGTTTCTGGATCATCCCGCCCGAGAGTGCGCCGAGGGGGACGGTCTGCGATGCATCTACACCGAAACGACCGAGGAGCGCCCGGGTGATTCCGGAGGAGTGACGTTGCGTCTTGATGCCACCCGGATGCGCACGGCTGCGCATCTGGACGATCGCGTTCTCTTCGACGCTTCCGTCGAGCGCAGCGGCAACATCGAAGCGGTCGGAGGGGATGTAGACGAGACCGGATCGCCGGAGCTGCGCCGGATCGATGCGAGAGGAAAGGCGTGATTCACCGATTCGTACGGATCCTTCGATGATGCGGGCTTCTCCAGAAAGGTACCCTTCGATAATGTCGATTCCCGACTCCCGGACCCCGGTAATCGCGGTGATCCTGCCCCCGGCGGCGTTCATTCGGAGCGGTCCGACGCTGCGATCGCTTCGACCGTCGTAGATGCGGGCATCTTCGAACCTGACACCGCTGACGCCGGTACTCTTCTTCGTCGAAACGGTCCGGGGCGGGTGCTCATGTTCTCTCCGTTCACCGAAGATCACATCGGCGAGGGTTTCCGGCACCATCGGGGCGGCGTAATGCGCGATTGTACGTCCCCGGGCGATGACGGTTACGCGATCGGCGATGCTGCTCACCTCGGTAAGATCGTGAGAGATGAAGAGCACACCGATCCCCCCGTCGCGAAGGTCCCGAAGGCTGCGCAGGATCGCCCGGCGGTCGCCGTCGGCGAGACCGACCGTCGGTTCATCGAGAATGAGAAGTTGCGGCTTTCTGAGGAGCGCGGCGAGGAGTGCGGCCAGCCGGAGTTCCGTCCCGTTGAGGTGGGACGCCGGTTTCGATGTATCCAGATCGATTCGGTATCGCCTGCTCGTTTCGTCTATCAGACGGCGGGCACGGGTCCGCGAAAGGAACGGTCCCATTCTCGGTTCCGCGCCGATGAGGACGTTTTGCCAGACCGGCACGTCCCCGGCCATTCTGGGGTACTGGGGGACGATCGCGGAAATCGTCGCGATCGTCGGGTCTCCGGGGATCGACGGGACCGGTTCGTCCCCCTGATGGAGCCCGGTTTCCGGGAATCTCACGCTCCCTTCGTCGGGATATTCGATGCCGCCGATGATGCGCATCAACGTCGATTTGCCCGCACCGTTCTCACCGACGAGACCGTGGATCTCACCCCGATGAAGAACGAGGTCGGCACCGGCGAGGGCGTCGACGGACCCGTACCGTTTCCGGAGGCCCGTCGCCGTCAGAAGGGGTGCCACGAGGGTCAGGAACCGCTCGTCGGCATCTCGAGCCGGAGTTCACCCGACTCGAGGCGCTGCAGCACTTGTTCCATCTCCCGGGCGATCTCTTCGGGAACGTTGTCGACGAACTCCGGGTGTTCGGTGTCGAAACCTACGGCGCCGTCGGCGACGCCAAGGACCTGTGCCTCGCCGAAGTCCAGTTCACCCCGGATCGCCTGAAGGGTTGCCTCGTATGCGGCGATATCCTGCCGGACGAACGAGGACCCCACGACGACCCCCGGCGCCTGATCGTACCCGCTGTCATCGTACCAGATGATATGAATGCCACGCTCTCGTGCGGCGGATACCGCACCCTGATTACCGCCTCCCGCGATCGTAAGGACTACGTCGCTCCCCTGTGCGACCATGTCCGCCACGATCTCCTGCGCTTTGCCTGCGTCGTACCAGTTTCCGAGGACGCGGAAATCGACGGTGCCGTCGGATACAACCGCGTCGAGACCCAGTTCGTAGGCGGGGCGGATAACCTCATTCATGATCGGATACTCCTGCCCCGCAAGAAGACCGACCCGCTCGTCGGAGTTTGCTCCCGGCATCGAGCTGGTAGTGACGAGACCTGCAAAGTATCCGCAGAGAAACGCCTGCTCCTGCTGGTTGAAGAGGATCGTGTGGATGCGATCGTTCCCGGAGAGGTATCCATCGAGAACAAGGAACTGGACGTCGGGGATCGCATCTGCAACGGTCACGGCGATCTCGGGCATGCTCGGGTTGGAGGTGACGATCAGATCGTAGGAGCCGCTTGCCGCCATCGACATCACTCCCTCCTCCCACGTCGACTGGTTGAATCCGCCCTCGACGACCGCTACGGAACCTGCGCCGGTTTCATCCACCGCCTGCCGGACACCGTTTACCATCATCTCGTAGGTGGGACTTCCGTCGACGACACCGGGGACAAACACCCCGACGTCGAACGAATCGGAACCGGATGCTTCTCCCGTTCCCGTTGAGTATACCGAAACCGTCACGATCGACAGTGCAAGAAATATCATTACTATTCGTGTAGTCATGTTCCGAATGTACCGCGTCTCCCGGAGGATGGGCAATAATACCCGTTTCCGCTCCGTTTCC
>JBKHFT010000141.1:0-7973 GCA_046540055.1 Alkalispirochaeta sp. | reverse complement strand
GCCCCAGCGGCGCCCCCAACCGGCCCCAGCGGCGCCTCCAACCGGCCCGCCCGGCCCCCCAACCGGCTGGGCCCGTGCGGCCGCCTCCGCCCCCCCGCATGCACCGGATTGACCGAACCCCTCCGCTTCTATAGCGTGCGCGTATGGAACCCGTTGGATTTGATACCGCCTCCGTGATTCTCGCATTCGGTCTCACCCTCTTTGCCGGCCTCTCAACCGGGATCGGAAGCGTCGTCGCTTTCTTCGCAAAGGAGACGAACCAGCGGTTTCTGTCAGGCGCCCTCGGGTTCTCCGCCGGGGTGATGATCTACGTCTCGATGATCGAGATCTTCGCGAAAGCAAGGGATTCCCTGGCGCAGACCGTCGGGGACAACCGGGCCCTTCAGCTGGCAACCCTCGCCTTTTTCGGGGGAATCGCGGTGATCGCCGCGATCGACCGCCTCGTCCCGATGCCGGAGAACCCCCACGAGCGGCGGGACGTCCGCGATATGGACGACCCGACGGCAGCGGCGTTCATGCGACGGCAGAAACTCCTCCGGATGGGGGTTCTTTCGGCCCTCGCGATCGGGCTCCACAACTTCCCCGAGGGACTTGCGACGTTCATCGGGACCCTGCAAGACCCCGCCCTCGGTATCAGCATCGCCGTCGCGATCGCGATCCACAACATCCCCGAAGGGATCGCCGTGTCGGTACCGATCTACCACGCCACCGGAAGCCGCCGACGAGCGTTTCGCCTCTCCTTTCTGTCGGGCCTTGCCGAGCCGGTGGGGGCGGTGATCGGTTACCTGATTCTCCTCCCGATCATGAACGACCTCGTCTTCGGGATCCTCTTCGCCTCCGTCGCGGGGATCATGGTCTTTATCTCCCTCGACGAACTCCTCCCGACCGCCGAACGCTACGGCGAGCACCACATTACGATTTACGGCCTCATCGCCGGTATGGTGGTGATGGCCCTCAGCATCGTGCTGATGGCGTAACGAGGGCTCCGAGGTCCGGTCCCGCTTCTCTTCAGTCGAACTGACGTTCTGCGAGGCTCCGTCCCCGTCCCCACTGTAATACCCGGCTCCTTCGGGTTATTATTACCGGCATGGTAAGCAATGCCCGTCGCGACGAACCGCGGCTTCAGATTATTGAGCTTCCCGTTCGGGGGATGGACTGCGCCGACTGCGCCCGGCATGTTCAGAACGCGCTGGAAGGGGTCGCCGGGGTACAGAATGTGACGGTTCTCCTTGGTGCCGAGCGGGCGAAGGTCACCCTCAGCGATCCCTCCGTTGATCCCGAGGTACTCCGCCGCGCCGTTCAGGAAGCGGGGTACACCTCGCCGGAAACCGGAACGGCAGCGCAGCGCGGAACCTCAGGGGAGATGCCGTCGACACGCACCCCCGCCGGGGAACGCACCGCCGACCGCACCCGGGACGCGGCGCGTCCCATCCTCTCCACCCTTGGCATCGTCTTCGCCGTCGTCCTCCTCGTCGTTGTCGGTGGTGAGTGGTTCGGTGTTCTCGACGGCGTCAGCGAACGCATCCCGTGGTGGGCGGGGCTTGCCGTTGTTATCGCCGGAGGATACCCCGTATTCCTGTCGGTGATCCGGAACGCCCTCAGAAAGAAGGTGATCTCCCACACGCTGATGACCCTCGGCGTCATCGCGGCGATCGTCGTGGGCGAGTGGATCACCGCGGCGATCGTCGTGCTCTTCATGCGCATCGGGGACTATACCGAGCGGGCGACGACGGAACGCTCCCGGGAGGCGGTGCGCGGCCTCGAGCGCCTCATCCCACGGATGGCATTGCGTATCTCCTCCCACGATGCCGAGGCCGTCACCGTCCCGGTGGAAGAGCTTCAGCAGGGGGATCTCGTCCTCGTCCGCCCGGGAGAACGGATACCGGTAGACGGCACCGTCCTGGATGGCACCGCGACGGTCGACCAGTCGACGATCACCGGTGAGTCGGTACCCCGGGATGTCGCCCCGGAGGACACCGTCTACGCCGCGACGATTCTCACCACCGGGAGTATCCGTGTCGGCGTCGACTCCGTCGGTACCGACACCGCCTACGGCCGGGTAGTGCGCCTCGCCGAAGAGGCGGAGGCCAACCGCGGGGAGGTCCAGCGCGTCGCCGATCGATTCTCAACGCGATATCTGCCGATCGTCCTCGCCGTTGCCGCCGGAACCTACCTCATCGGGAGGGATCCCCTCGCTACCGCGGCGGTCCTCGTCGTTGCCTGCTCCTGCTCCTTCGCCCTGGCGACACCGATCGCGATGATGGCCTCCATCGGGGCTTCCGCCCGCCGGGGACTTCTCATCAAAGGCGGCGTGCACATCGAGATGATCCCCCGGATCACCACCGTCCTCCTCGACAAAACCGGCACCGTCACCCTCGGTCGCCCGGCGGTGACCGCCTTCACCGCTGCGCCGGGTCACACCGAAGCGGAGGTCCTCGCGGTCGCCGCCGCGGCGGAACGGGACTCACAACACCCCGTCGCGACGGCTATTCTCGCATACGCTCGCGCCCGGGGCGTCGTCGTACCCCCTGCGTCGGAGTTCCGGTCGATCCACGGCCACGGCGTCACCGCGATGGTCGAGGGCCGCCGCGTCTCGGTCCACAAGAGCGACGCCCCCTCCGAGGGAGAGACGCTCCTGGATATCGCGATCGACGGGGAACCGGCCGGTACCGTCGCCCTCGCCGACGAGATCCGGCCCGGCGTCCGGGACGCCGTCGACGCGATCCGCCGCCACGGGATACGTCGGATCGAAGTAATCACCGGTGACAACGACGGAGTGGCGCGCAGAATAGCAACGCAGATCGGTGTCGACTACCGGGCCGACCTCCTCCCTGAAGACAAGATCGCGATCGTCCGGGAGTACCAGCAACGGGGCGAGCGGGTGATGATGATCGGCGACGGGGTCAACGACACCCCCGCCCTCGTCCAGGCCGATGTGGGAGTCGCGATGGCGGCGATCGGCTCGGACATCGCGATCGAAGCCGCCCACGTGTGCCTCCTCCGGGAAGAGTGGTCCCTCATCCCGACCCTTTTCGCCACCGCCCGGCGCACGATGCGCGTGGTCTACACCAACATCGCCCTCACCGGTGTCTACAACCTCCTCGGCCTTACCCTCGCTGCGGTGGGCATCCTTCCTCCCGTCCTCGCAGCGGCGGCGCAGTCGATCCCCGACGTCGGCATCCTCGCAAACTCCTCTCGCCTCCTTCGCCAACAACGGAAGAGGGGTACACGGGGATAATCGAACTCACGGTCTGCGGAGCGGTGTGCCGCTCCCCCCGGTGCCAACCGGCTCGGCGGGAGCAGCACAAACGTGACCGATCGGCCCGGCGGGACCAACTGCGTTCCGCGCCGTGTATCACGGGCCGTACGAATAAATTCGTGAAAATCTATGCGAAGTACTTGACCAATTTGCCGTGAGGGTTTATTTCTCCTTGTGATGCTCGCCGAAATGGTCTGCGTACAACCCCTTTCTACTCTTCTCACGACGAAAACGAAGAAGACGTCTCAGGGTGGTGCGACCGGCGAGTATCGCGGGACGGTCGCATAGTAACTGTCCACCCGACAATGAGCTGTAAAGCCCCGCGAACGCGGGGCTTTTTTTGTGCCCGTGTAATCGGGCCGGTGCGGAACCGGCTCGGTACGGGATTCGTCGCCGGCGTCGAGCGGGATTGTCCCGGTGGCGAAACAACAACGAGGAGGTCTGTATGCAGGAGTATCGTGTAGCAGTGGTAGGGGTCACCGGGGCGGTAGGGCAGGAGATCCTGTCGATCCTCGAGGAGCGATCGTTTCCGGTGGAGACGCTGATCCCGATCGCATCGGAGCGCAGTCGCGGCCGGAGTGTCGTCTTCCGTGGTGAGGAGATTCCGATCGAGCCGCTTCGTCCGGGGCTCTTCGAGGGGGTCGACTTCGTCCTCGCCTCCGCAGGGGGGTTCGTGAGCGCCCAGATCGCGCAGGAGGTGATCGCTTCGGGAGCGGTGATGATCGACAACTCCTCGCAGTTCCGCCTCGACCCGGAGGTTCCCCTCATCGTCCCCGAAGTGAACGGCCACGCCCTCGCCGGGCACCGCCACATCATCGCCAACCCGAACTGTAACGCCGCGATCCTTGCGCCGGTCCTCGCACCGCTCCATCGCCGGTTCGGTATCGAACGACTTTTTATCGCCACCTACCAGGCGGCCAGTGGTGCCGGAAGTCGTGCGATGGAAGAACTCAAGGCGGAGACCGCTGCGGTCCTGGACGGAGGGAATCACGAGAACAGCGTCATCCCCTACCAGTATGCGTTCAACGTCTTTCTCCACAACACGGAGCTCATGGACAACGGATACGTCACCGAGGAGTGGAAGGTGATCAACGAGATCCGGAAGATTCTCGGCGAGCCGAACTTGCCGGTGAACGTCCACTCCGTCCGTGTCCCGGTGATGCGTTCCCACGCGGAAGTGGTCAACGTCGAACTCGCCGCGTCACCATCGGTCGACGAGATCTACGAGCTCCTCGGCAGCGCCCCCGGCGTCGCCGTCTACGGGACCAACGGATGGGACGAACACGGCCTCGGGCCGACCCCTGTCGCTGCGGCGCACACCGACGACGTGATGGTCGGGCGGATCCGCCGGGACCATACCTCGAACCGCCACTACGACATCTGGCTTACCGGCGATCAGCTCCGCAAAGGCGCCGCCCTCAACGCGGTGCAGATCGCGGAGATGATGCTTCCCGTGACGAGCTGCTGCGGGTGATCAGGTGACCCGGATCGCCCGTCAGAAGCGGTCGATCTTCGGCGGGTGACGGCGTACCGTCAACTCCGCGTCGCCGGGCATGCGGAAACGGTGAACCGGAACGATCACCAGCGTCGGTGTTCCCGGCGGGTTACCGCGACGCGCGGCGGTGCCTTCGTCGGAGGGAGGCCCGACCCGACGCTGCTCGGCCCGTGTTCGCCGGTCGGTCAACCGGTGCCCCTCATCCAGCGCGAGGGCAACGCGCCGGAGTGAAAAGAGCGATTCCGTCAGCTTCGCGGCGGTCTCGTCACCGAGGCGATAGGTGAAGAATGCGGGGTTCGTCCTGATCGTGTATCCCAGGACGATCGAGACCGCCCGGGCGATCTCCCGCGCGGGGCATGGGCGACCGAATCGCCGGAACGGTCTCACTCCCCGACGCTTCAGGTTGGTGTAGAGCACATCGACAAGAACCGGGGTGTGGAAGAACTCCGCGAGCACCTCCGGGTGGGCGATCTCCCCGGAACAATCCTTGTCTCCGCAGCGCAGCTCCAGCTCGAATCGCTCTTCTTCGGGTTCCACGTGCTCGTTTTTGTCCCACTCCGGCACCAGATACTCGATCTCCTCAAGGATTCGTTGTGCGTGGGCGGTCATGTGGTCCCGTCGAGTCATCCCCGGCGGCCGGGATGGCTTCGGAACAGGCGGCCCAACCCGCGTCTCGAGGTAGGGTAGCTTGAGCCGCAGGGCGCGGCCGATCGCGCGGTACACCCCGCCGAACCCGACGGGCACCACCGGGGCGCCGGTGGTGAAGCTGAGCCAGGCAACTCCACGGTGGGCGCTCTTTGTTCCCGCTTTCCAGATACCGCCCTCGGGGAAGATTCCGACTACCCGCCCCTGCCGAAGCGCCCGGGCGGCGGTACCCAACGCGTCCCGGTCCATCTGTCCCCGCTTGTAAGGGATGTAGCCGTAGAAGTCTGCGAGAAAACGGTACCGAGGGTCCAGGGGGATGTCCCCCGCCCCGAGAACCTCCATATGCCGCGGGCAAACCGCGACCATCAGGAACACCTCCATGATGCCCCGATGATTGCCCGCGACGATGTAAGGCCCGCTCCGGGGAAAGTTTTCGAGGCCGAAGGCGCGATGTCTGGTAAACCAGTGGAGCAGGGCGCGTGCCACCGGCTTTGCGGCACGACGTCGGTATCGACGTTCCGGGAGGAGGACCTTGGTAAGACGACTCAAATGTACCATACCGACCGGACCAGTGTACGCGGGGAGACGATCGATGTACAGTAAGACGTTGCTGTTCCGGACCGTACGACGAAGACATACACTATTCCGCGGCCGCCCTGCCGGCTGGCATGTGGAAATGACCCGATCTGCCGTTACAGCGGGGATCTCCGCCGTCGTCGATTACGGGCTCCTGATCCCGCTGGTCGAACTCGTCGGTGTCCGTGCGGTGCAGGCGAGTGTCGTCGGGGTCGTCGCGGGACAGATCACCAGCTACCTCGTCCATACCCTCTGGATCTTTCCCTCCGGTGACCACGGCTACCACGGTACCCAGCTCGTTGCGTTCCTCTCGATCGGTGCGATCGGCCTTGCCGTCCACACCGCGTCGATGATTCTCTTCACCGACACCCTTGCGTTCCACTACATCCCGGCAAAAGTGATCAGCGTCCTCGCGATGTTCTCCCTCGGGTTCCTCCTCCGACGGTATGCGCATCGGAACCTCGTTGCACGCGGGCAGTGATGCGCCCCCGTGGCGAATGAGGAACGCGAGGAAGCGGGTGATACCGGGTTCGGGCCGATTGGCGACCTGCTGGTTTGGTCGGAGCGATGAATCGCGGTGGCGGCGCGGTCAAAGGGGAGCGCCGTTCGCTCCCGCGGTGAAAACGACGGCACCTCATCCAGCGGGCGGGCTCCGCGTAAACCTTCGATTTCGACTTCCGAAATTCCGTGATCTGCGTACACGATGTCGGGTTTCCAGAACAACGGGCTCCATGAGGAGTCAATCAATTATTCGGGTGATTGCCGGTCTCCACGGCCGATATCCGAACAGCCGCATCAGCAATTTGAACAGGACCAGGGAGGGCTGCCGCAACAACGTATCCGGATTCCTTACCAGGAATGCCGGCGCGATGGTCGTCTCCGACGTGTCCCGCCGCTTCTCCCGCGTGCGATGAAGCCACGTACCACAGGGACGAGGAACGCGGCGACCATCGATGGCATCAGCATGTACCGTCACCGTCTATGTGCCGATCGCCTGCGATACGCCGCAACATGCCGCTGGAGAGCCAATGCGAGGCCGGGACAAAGCCCTTCCCGGCGAGTTTCGCCGGCGTAATGGGCGCGCCGAGAATCGAGCTTTGCATGGGAAATCCCCGCCACCAGTACTGCTGTTGTTGCCGCGAGTATTGAGGCAACCACTGCTTCTGATGATCCTCGGTGCTCAGGGAGTTCAGAATCGGGTCTTGATCCGCCGGAAACCTCCGCCAATAGGTTTCGGAACGGGCGGTATGTACCGCGCGGCAACCCGGGCATCGCCATCGCTTCAGTGGAATCCGTTCGGGTAGTTCATCGAAATAGCGATCTACGTATTCGTACAATCGACCGACAGATACAGTATCAGGGACCTGACCTCTGGTAGTGGATTGAGGGGATGACCGGTGCGTCTACACCATCATCCCCGTTTGTTTATCGCCTCAATTGTCGTGAGAATTCCACTCGTCTTTCTTTCGTAATCTGAGAACACGCTCTTGTTACAGTCTCGTCGGGAGCGCGGCGGCACCGAAGCGTAATCACACCCTCGTAGTAGAGTGGTAGTAGGGCCGTAGTAAACCACAGGGAGGGACATGCGCCAATATGAACACTCATTTACGAGCCTGGAAGATGAACAAGAGACACGCCAGAAGAAACAGGATGCTCCCCGCGAGGCTCAGCCAGTCGCGAGCTCGCACGTTTGCGACGGCGTAGAGTACTGCACACAGCGTGAAGAGCGCCCACCCCACAAGCTCGACTCGTCGTCCCTTTGCGCGCATGTCTTCCCCTCTTTGCACCGGCTTGCTTCGCTGCTCACAACGCGCAACGTGAAATCAACTCGTCCATCGTGCGGATGACTTCAGTCGCGCCGTCCTCATCGTCCTTCATCAGATTGAACCGGGAATGCGGTGCCGCGATTCCGACGAACCACGCTCCGGCGTTTTGCGCGAACTCGCGATCGCTCGCGCTGTCTCCGACGATCAGGAGCTCGTGCTCGGCGATCCCGTG
>JBKHFT010000140.1:0-8180 GCA_046540055.1 Alkalispirochaeta sp. | reverse complement strand
CGGGCGGGCTCCTACCCCCGTGTTACGACTCCCGGGCCGGGCGGGCTCCTACCCCAGGCTCGTTGTTGAGGCTCTTCCACAGGTAATGACACGCCAGCGACCGGTAGGGTTTCCACGACGAGGCGATCTTCGCGATCGCGTCGTAATCCTCCCGGTCCACCTCGTACAATCGGGAAACCGCGGTACGCAGTCCGAGGTCCCCGAGAGAAAACACATCCCGTCGTCCCAGGGAGAAGATCAGGAGCATCTCGGCGGTCCACCGCCCCACGCCCTTCAGTCGAGTGATCTCACGGATGAACTCCTCGTCTCCGAGACGAGCGATCTCCGGGAGGTTGATCTCTCCCGTTTCGATCGCCTCGGTGATCCCGTAGAGGTACCTGATCTTCGGTCGCGACAGACCGACTCCCCTGAGGGTCTCTTCGTCACGACTGCGAACAGCCCCCGGCTCCGGTCGTCCATCGGGAAAGAGGGCGAGGAATCGCCCCATGATCGCCGCAGCGGCTTTCACCGACAGTTGCTGTGAGACGATCCCGTCGATGAGATCGATGTACAAGTCGCCGTCCCGTCGCGGCTCCGGCGGTTCGATCCGACCGACAAGGGGTGCGAGGACGGGATCGACGGTAAGATGAGTCCGTCCTCGCCGGAGGTACTCGTCCCGAGTAAGCGCATGGGGATCGCCGGTACCATCGGACGAACCTGTGGTGCCACGGGGATCGCCGGTACCGTCGGACCGACCTGCGGTGCCCCGGGGTTCGGCAGGACCATCGGACGGACCTGCGGTGCCCCGGGGCTCCGCGTCGTCCACTCGTTCAAGGACCACGGATTCCTCCGGCTGCTGGTCCCAGTCACGCACGAGAACGCTCACCCGGGCCACGGCCACTCGAACTCTGCCATCCACCGGAACTCTGCCGCCCGCCCGCGTTGTACCGCGAGGGGCCCGACTTTCCTTTGCTGCGGCGCGGCACCCGTTCCTCCCACTCGCTGCGGCGTGCCACCCGTCCCTCCCGGCGGGCACGTTCGGCGGCGAAGGTCACCCGGTGGGAGATTGCCGATTCGGGAATGCCGGTAGAAACCACACTCTGGTCCCCGATCTCCACGGCCCGAAGGAAGCGATCGATGATGTACCGGTCCGCATCGGCGTGGCCCTCACCCACCCCCGCGAAGGAGACACGCGTCTCCCGCCCGTCGGCGAAGTCGCGGATCGTCAAAGAATCCTGATCGAAATCGATCTCACCGGTGGTACCGTGGATTCGCCCTCGTCGCGCCATACGGGCGGTAAAGGCGGTGAGGGTAAATGTGGCGGTGATCCCGCCGGAAAACTCGAGGGAAACGGTCTGGTGGTCCGGCGCGTCATTGTCGCAGCGCCATACGCATCGCCCGTAGGGACCGGTGCCTAGCGCCTGCCGATGCGAGTCGTAGTCGTGATCCGCCGCCGCCGCCCGGGCGGGCCAGCGGCTACGGTCGGTATTGAGATACCACCGCAGCGCCGAGTACGGGCAATCCGGCTCGAGGGGGCAATCGAGGCACCGCTCGGTGCTCCCCTCCGGGGCGTGATCGGGAGTGAAAAAGTGGAGCCCTCCGAAGGAGCTCACCCGGTCTACCGGGCGATCGACGAGGTGAAGCAGATAATCGATATCGTGACAGCTCTTCGCAAGAAGGATAAACGACGCTTCGTCCTCGCGGCGCCAGTTGCCCCGGACGTAACTGTGGGCGAAGTGCCACCACCCGATCTGCTCCAGCCAGTCGATCGTTACCACCGCGCCGATTCGTCCCGACGAGACGAGCTCTTTCAGAGCGCGAAAGCTCTCACCGTAGCGGAGGGGGTGTACCACCCCGGCGATCGTGTCGTTGAACTCCCGAGCCGCCTCCCAGGCGCTCTCGAGTCGATCGAGGTCGTCCACGGTAGGAACGATCGGTTTCTCCAGCAACAGATGGTACCCCGCCTCCAGCGCCGCGATCGCCGGCTCCAGGTGATCACGGTCCATCGTGGACACGAGCACCGCGTCGACGTCGCGCGCCTGCGATCCCGGGGCGCCTTCCTCCATCGCGGTCGAACCCGGTGCTCCTTGCCCCGGCCCGGTCACGGTATCGTACCCGGCTCCGGCGGTAAAAAACTCCCGCCAGTCCCTGTAGCGTCGCTCTTCGGGTACCCCGTGGATGTAGCCGAAAAGCTCCCGCCGCCGCGGGTCGGGGTCGGTGACAGCCACCACCTGTCCCCGGTGGGGCATGCTCAGGAGGTGAGAACAGAGATCTTCGGCACGCTGCCCCGCGCCGAGTACCGCGATTCGAATCGACATCGTACTGTGTATCCTTTCAGCGACTCCGAGGTCACACCTCCGATGATAAACCGCTGGAGGCGGGGAAAAAAGACCGTCCCGTATGTACGGTCCCTCCTCGCCGTTCGGGAACCGGCGGGGGGTGTTCGCAGTTTTCCCGAAGGAAGCTCATCGGCTCTCCTTCCGCATCGTCCCTGTACTGGTGTCGGTTTCCCGTTCCCCTTCGCCCCCGGTACCGATCGTGTCCGCCGTCGTCGACGACCAGGCGTCCCGGGGTGCCACCGACGCCCCGGCCGGAGCCGGAACGCGTCCCGAGAGCAGGGGATCGCCGGTAGCGACCTGCCACTGCACCAGAAGATCCTCCAGACGCTCCGCCGTCTCCTTCGTCGTTGCGGTCATGGGCGTCCTGGCTGCGGTCTCGGAGGTGGGCGTCCTTGCTGCGGCGGACATCCCGTTCAGAAGGTTTGTGTTCTGCAGCGGATCGAACCAGAGATCGTAGAGGGCACGTCTGGGTGGTATGAGAAGGGGCGACAACGGCGTTGCTCCAGCGGTCCGGTCCGGAAAGAGGAGATCCTTCGAGGTCGAGTCCCCGATGTTCGGCAGGACCGCCATTTCCGTTTCGTAGTGGACGACGTAGTGATAGCGCCCGTCGAAGACGCTCCGGGCCGGGTCATATGCGACGTGGTAGTTCATCTCCGCAAAGAGGTGACTCCGCACCGGTTGGTCCGGTGCGTCCCACAGCGGCGCGAGAGATCGCGCCGTCCAGGGCGCATCACCGACGCCGGCCCCGCCGACTTCTCCGCTTCGATCATCGATCCCGATCAGCTCCAGAATCGTCGGCACCACGTCGAGGTTGCTCACGGGAACGCGGGTATCGATCCGACCGTTCTGCCCGGGACGCCGGATCAGGAGGTGTATCCCGAGTCCGCCGGGACTCAGGGTGCACTTGTACCGGGGAAAATCGATCCCGTGGTCACTGGTGACGACAACCACCGTTTCTTCGTTGAGCCCCGTTTCCTCAAGCGCTGCGAGGACCGTGCCGATTCGCGCGTCGGTTCGGGTAACGGCGCGCCGGAACGCAGCGTACTCCCGTCGAATCTCCGGAGCGTCGGGCAGGCCGGCAGGCACCCCGCGGTCGTCGATCGCACCGTCGTCATCACCGAAGGGTCGATGCGGCTCGAAGAGTCCGAGAAAGAGAAACCACGGACGATCCCGGGAAGCGCCGGTGCCGGAAGGAGCACCACCGGAGGGGACGGCCCTCGCGACGGTACCCCCGGATCGCGGAGCCCTGTCACCAGCACCATCGGCGTAGAACTCTTCGGAGCGCAGGAACGCCGCCACCGCCCGGGCGTTTCCGTCGTCCCATTGGGTCGGGTCGAATCCCGGCGCGTAGGGCGCGTGGGGATCGCCACCGACCACCGCATCGTAGGAGAGCTGCCGGTGATCGGGAACTTCGTGCTGCACCCCCGAAAGGATCGTCCGGTACCCCTCATCCCGGAGGCGACGGCTCAAATGCAGGTCCGTCCGTTCGAGGGCAAACCCGAGATGGGCAAGACCGAGCATCCCCGTCTCATGGGGATACCGCCCCGTCAACAGGGACGCACGGCTGGGTGAACAGGTGGGAGTGGTGGTCCACGCGTTGGAAAAAACCGTTGCGGTCCCCGCGAAACGCTGCAGTGCCGGCGTATCGATGCCGTGACCGTACACTGAAGAGTGCCGGCCAAGGTCGTGGGCGTGGATGATCAGGACATTCGGTCTCGTTCGCCTCGCAGTCATCAGCAGCTCTCCCTCATCACCATCCGCGGTGCAAACACGTCCGTCCGCGGACCGGACATATCGTCGCGAACCAGCTCAGCGATCCGGTCCGCCGCCGCCGCGGCGACTTCCCGCCTCGGCTGGTGTACCGTCGTGAGTCGGGGACGGGAGTATCGGGCCCATTCGATATCGTCGAACCCGACGATACCCACCTGGTCCGGTACTTTCACTCCCTGATCAAGGAGAGCGCTCATCACGCCGAGAGCGGTCACGTCGGAACCGACGAAAATCCCGTCGCTCCGGCATAGTTCCTCTGCGTTCTGTTCCGCCAGACGATACGCCGTCTCGAATCGACCGTCTTCGACGAGGAACGTCACCGGATCGCCACCGAAAGCGCGGCTGAACCCGGCGTACCGCGTATCGAACAGCGGCTTCGACTCGAGTACCACCGATATCCCTGACCGCCCCGCCGCGAGGAGCGTTTTTGCCGCAAGAGCACCCCCATGTTCCTGATCGATAAATATTCCGCGATGCTCCGCCATCCACGGTGCCTGCGGCGGATTGACCGCCAGGTACCGAGGGGTGATCGCCGCGACCGCCGCGAGCGATTCTTCGGTGATCTCGTATCCGATCAGAATCAGGGCGTCGACTTTCCGCTGCGCCACCAGACGGGTGATGTCCGACAGATCATCCCTGACAGTCTCGTACCCGGCGATCATCGTGTCGAACCCGTTGTCCCAGAGGGCCGACCGGATGTCATGCATCAGCTGCGAGGTGTACCACGACTCCACCTCCCGAAGACGGTGATAGGGATAGAGAATCCCTACCGTCATCGTCAGGCCCGTCGCGAGTCCCCGGGCTCCCGCGTTGATCTGATATCCGAGACTGCGGGCGACCTCGAGGACACGATCCCGCGTCTTCGCCGCCACAAGGGGGCTGTTGTTCAACGCCCGGGAGACGGTCATATGACTCATCCCGACGATCTCGGCGATCTTGCGGATATTCACATCGGCACCTCCGAAGCGTCGACGCGTCGACGCTCTCCGTTCCCTTCCGTCGACGCCACCAAAGAGTCGACCGGCCCAGCCGAGTTCCGCGATTCCGGCACCCGGTGCGAGGCATCGTGGGGGTCGAAGAGCTTACGAACTATCTGTTACCGGTAACAACTCGCTATACACAGTCTGGACGCGGATGGTCGGGATGTCAAGAATTATTTTCCGGGATCGTCTGCTCCGCCGGATCGGTCGACGTCGTTCCGATTCTGATCGTTTTCGCCGTCTTCCGTCTTCTCGCCGTCTTGCGTCTTTTCACCGTCTTCCGTCTTTTCACCGTTCCCGCGCTGGTAGAGATACCGCTTGATCTTGGACGTCGGCGTCTTGACGAACGGCTCGTCCTGTTCACGGATCTCGGTGATCCGACTGAACCCGCTCAACCGTTCGTTCACCCGCTTCCGCAGGTCATCGAGAAACGTCTTTGCGTGGTCTGCGGCAACACCGGCTGCGTCGGCAGCGGCTTCGGCGGCCTGCCCCGCCCGGCGTACCGCACTGCCTGCCATGTTCCGCGCCGCATCGGACAGGTGTTCGTAGTCGACCTTTACCCGGGCGACCAGCTTCGACCCCTCCTGAACGACCAGTGACTCTTCTACGCCGATAAACTGGTTGATGATCGACTCGATCGCCTCAGGATAGATATTCTCACCGCTGCTCCCGAGGATCATCGTCTTGCTCCGGCCTTTTACGAAGAGATTCCCCGACTCGTCGAACTCTCCAAGGTCGCCGGTACGGAACCATCCGTCTTCAGTGAAAACTTCCGCGGTCCGTTCAGGATCCAGATAATATCCCTTCATCACGTTGGGACCCCGCGCCTGGATCTCTCCGTCCTGGATCCGGAGTTCAACCCCGGGGGTAGCCACACCGGTGCTGCGGAGGACGTTGGTGGTCGGGCTCGTTCCGGCAAGAAGGGGGGCGGTCTCGGTCAGGCCGTACCCGATCGCGTAAGGGAATTTCATCCGGTTGAGCACCGTCTCGACATCCACCGACAGGGGAGCCCCACCTATCCCGAAGAACCGAAGCCTCCCGCCGAAGGCGTCTACGAGTTTCTTCCCCGCCTTTCGGTAGATCAGTCCCCGAAGGATAGGGATCTGTTTGAGTACTTTCACCGGTCCCTTCGCCAACTGGGGAATGATCTTCCCCCGGACGATCTTTTCGATGAGCAACGGTACCGAGAGCATCAGCTGCGGCCGTACCGACGCGAGGGCTTTCATAAGGAACGATGGTGACGCCTGCCGTCCGAGGTAGGTCACCTGTGCGCCCCGGGAGAAGGGGATCAGCATACCAAGGGTGCACTCGTAGGTGTGAGCAAGGGGGAGGATCGAAAGCAATCGGTCGCCGGGCTTGATGTTAGCGAAATGGTCGGCGCTCTCCACGTTGGAGACGATATTCCAGTGGCTCAGCTCGACCCCTTTGGAGTGACCGGTGGTACCCGATGTGTAAATGATCGCCGCGGTATCGTCGGGCCCGGGAGGGGGAACCGATTCGATCTCGGTACGGACAGCAGCGACATCGGCGTCGTCGGACTCGGCGGTATATCCTTCGACAAGCTTGTCGATCACGATCGTCTCCGGAACCACTGCACCCGCCGCCACGCGGGTAGAGACCTTTTCCTCCTGCTTTGAGGAGAGAAAGAGGAGCTTTGCTCCCGAATGTTCAAGAATCGAGACAACGTCTTCCCCGGTAAAATCGGGCAGGATCGGCACAACGATCGCGCCATAGGATACGACGGAGAGGTACACCGTCGTCCACGCCGGCTGGTTCTCGCTCAACAGAGCGATCCGGTCACCCGCAGCGATACCGCGCTCCCGGAACAGCCGAAACAGCGCGGATACGGCGGTTCCGATATCCCGGTATCGCCAGGAGGCGCCCTCAACCACTCCGTTCGCTTCCAGATCGGCGTATTCCGTCAATGAATGGATCAGCACGTCTCGAATCGTTTTCTTGTTCGCCATAACCTTCAAATTATACCGGAGAATACAGATAATCAAGGAACCTGCGTCGTCGAGCACACCCGTTTGTAGATAATTGCGATATCTATTACAACAGTAGATATCACGATTGGAGGCCGTCATGTCCGGAGTATGTGATGAATTGAAAGGGCGCCTCGAAGTAAACGCGCTGGAATCCTACTTCCAGCCGATCTACAACCTGCGTACCGGTCAGATTATCGGTGTGGAGGCGTTGCTCCGGCCACTCACCGTGTCGGGAGACCACCTCGCCCCGGCGATTCTCTTTCACGAGGCGGAGATGAGCGGATGCCTTCTCGATCTCGAACGGGAGGCGCGCCTCGTCGCGTTGAAGACGTTCTCGACGGAGCTCCCCGATCGTGACCTGATTCTCTTTCTCAACTACTCCTCGGCGCTCATCGATTCGGGAGGACTCGATCCGGACCGGATCCTCTCCACCGTACGCCACTACGGTCTGGCGGTACGGAACGTTGCGATGGAAACGGTGGAGTCCGGCGCACAAAGCATGGAGGAACTCTCCACCTTCTCGAGATCGATCCGACGCGCCGGGTTCCTCATCAGCCTCGATAATTTCGGGACCGAACACTCCAGTCTCGAGCGGGTCGCCCTGCTGCGTCCTGATATCGTGAAGATCGACCGCTCCATCATTGACGGCGTCCACGAGTCTCCCCGGAAGCGATCGGTTCTCCGATCGATAGCGTACCTTGCCCGAACGATCGGCGCCCTCTGCCTCGCCCAGGGGCTCGAGCGGTACGAAGACCTCGCGGTCTGCGCCACCGAAGGGGTCGATCTTGCCCAGGGATTCCTTCTCGGCCGCCCTGCCCCGACCCTCGAGGCGGCGCTCAAGCGGCAGGAAACGACGGCGACACCCCACTTCGACCTCCTCGAACAGGACCTTCGGGACCAGCTTCGTCTCAGAAGCGACGCCTTTGCGGCGATCCACGCCAAGGTGGACGAAGTCGTCACCACACTCTCGGAATGCAATGCGGGAGCTCTCGACGGCGAACTCGAACGGATACTCCTGGACCTTGCGATCTTCGACGCCGGGTACGTTCTTGAGCCCGACGGCACCCAGATAACGAGAACGGTGGTTACCCGCGGGCGCAAGCGACCGGAGCGGCACCCGATCT
>JBKHFT010000139.1:0-8421 GCA_046540055.1 Alkalispirochaeta sp. | reverse complement strand
ATCCTCTACCATCATGTCCGAGAAGTTGTCCACGTGCCCCGATGCTTTCCACACCGTCGGATGCATCAGGATCGCTGCGTCGAGACCGACGATATTGTCGTGGAGCTGGGTCATCTCCTTCCACCAGAAGCGCTGGATGTTGCTCTTCAGTTCCACTCCGAGGGGGCCGTAGTCCCACGCCGACGCGAGACCTCCGTAGATCTCCGAGGAGGGAAAGATAAACCCCCGGCGCTTGGATAGACTGACCACTTTCTCCATCGTTTTCGGATCAACGCTCATACGTTCATTCTCCTTTTTTGGACTTCACCTTCACGCGTTGCAGGCGGCAGCAAGGACGGCCCGCGCCCCGGCGATGCGGCGTCGTGTTTCTTCAATACCCAGTTCACGGATCGATCCCACCAGCGGCGGAGAGACGGTACTCCCCGTCACCGCCACCCGGAGGGGCATCATGAGGTTACCGAGCTTCGTTTCCACCGCTTCGGCGGCGCTGCGAAACGCCTCGTCCAGCGCGGTCTCCCCTCTCTCGTCACCTTCCGCGGGGATACCCTGTTTCTCGAGAACCGCCGTCGCCGCGTCGAGCCAGCGAAGGGCATCGCAGGGCTCCGCCTTCCGGGGGACCAGCTCCTCCAGGGACCACGAGTCCACCGGCTCGTAGACGAACCGAAGGAGGGGCACCACGTCGGAGAGCAGTTTCAATCGCTCCCGGATCAGGGGCAGGAGGGATCGCAGACGCGCCACATCGTCGGCACTGTCCGGGGAGGTCCACCCCGCATCCTCGACATACGGCATCAGAAGCCCGAGAAGCCGGTCGTCGTCGCAACGCCGGATATACCGGCCGTTGTACCAGTCGAGCTTCTTGTAGTCGAATACCGCCGGCGCCTTGTTGATCTTCTCGATCGAAAAGAGCTCTTCAAGCTCCTCCCGGGTGAAAAACTCCCGGGAGTCGTCGAAGGACCACCCGAGCATCGTCACGTAGTTGACCACCGCTTCCGGCAGATACCCCTGCCGACGGAATTCTATCACGCTCGTCGCACCGTGCCGCTTCGAGAGTTTGCTGCCGTCCTTTCCCATCACCATCGGCAGATGGGCGAACTGCGGCGGCTCCCACCCGAAGGCGTTGTAGAGCAGAATATGGAGCGGCGTCGACGGGATCCACTCCTGGGCACGCATCACGTGGGAGATCTCCATCAGATGGTCGTCGACGACGTTGGCGAGATGGTACGTCGGGAACCCGTCGGACTTGAGGAGGATCGGGTCCGCCGGCAGGTCCTTGTTCTTCGTCTTGATCCTGCCGAGGACGAGATCCTCGAACTCCGTCTTCCCCTCGAGGGGAACCAGGAGACGTACCACCGGTTTCACCCCGGCGGTCTTCTTCGCCTCGATCTCTTCGGAAGAAAGGGAGCGCCCCTCGTAGTTGTAGCCCCCCTGCCCCTTCTCGCCGCCACCGGTATCGCCGGATGCGCCCTGGTCGCGGCGGGCATCATGAACCCCTGAGGCGTCGGCATCCCGGGGTGCGTCGGAGGAGGTGTAATCGAGGTACGCCGCGCCGCGATCGATCAACCACTGCGCGTACTCCCGATACATCTCTACCCGCTGTGACTGAACGTAGGGTGCTTTCGGCCCCCCCGCCGCGGGGCTTTCATCGGCAGAGATCCCCAGCCATTCGAAGGTGTCGTAGATATCCTGCAGCGCCTCCGGGTGAAAGCGCGACTGGTCGGTATCCTCCACACGAAGAATAAACGATCCCCCTCGCGAACGGGCGAAGAAGTAATTAAAAAGGGCGGTTCTGACGCCGCCGATGTGCTGCATACCCGTCGGTGACGGGGCGTATCGAACTCGTACGTTTCGTTCCATGAATACCGCAGGATTATATAGAGCGACCGGGAGTGACTTCAAGCGCGTCGGTCACCGTTAAACCGGCGGCCTCCGCTGTGCCGCCACCAGGCAGGCCGACCGCTCTGTCGGCGCCCGGCACTTCCCACCGGGGATTCACAACGCGGACACCCTATCCTTGCTGATAATAGGCAAGGAAATCACCGAGATCGTGGATTGCTCGTCGGAGTTCTTCCCGCTCCGGAAGAAAGACGATCCGGAAATGATCCGGTGCGCTCCAGTTGAACCCCGTTCCCTGTACCAGGAGAACCTTTTTCTCGACAAGAAAGTCGTAGACGAAGCGTACGTCATCGGTGATTCCGAACCGTTTTGTGTCGATCTTCGGGAAAAGGTAGAGTGCGCCTTTCGGTTTCACCGCACTGAGTCCCGGGATATCGTTGATCAGCTCCCAGGCGATATCACGCTGTTCATGCAGGCGTCCTCCCGGAAGCACCAGGTCACGGATACTCTGATACCCACCGAGGGCCGCCTGGATTGCGAACTGCGCCGGAGCGTTGCTGCACAGTCGCATATTGGACAGGATATCGAGGCCTTCCCGGTAGTCTTTCATCTCGCCGAGGCGTCCGGTCAGCACCATCCACCCCGCACGGAACCCGGCGGCGCGATACGCTTTCGAGAGGCCGTTGAAGGTGATACACGGAATATCGCGGCAGTACGTCGCGATCGATACGTGTTCGTTATCATCGTAGAGAATCTTGTCGTAGATCTCGTCGGCAAAGACGAGTAGATGGTGCTCCGCAGCGATATCATGGAGCTCCTCGATCATCTCCCGGGGATACACCGCTCCTGTCGGGTTGTTGGGGTTGATGATCACGATCGCCCGGGTCCGGTCGGTGATCTTCGACCGGATATCCGTGAGGTCCGGGTTCCAGTCGGACCGTTCGTCGCACACGTAGTGCACCGGAGTGCCCCCGGAGAGGTGCACCGCCGCGGTCCACAGCGGGTAGTCCGGAGACGGGATCAGCACCTCGTCCCCGTTGTTCAGGAGCCCCTGCATGCTCATCACGATAAGCTCGCTCACGCCGTTTCCGATGTAGATATCTTCGGTCTGGATGTCGAGAATTCCCCGGGCCTGGTAGTGCTGCATCACCGCTTTCCGGGCCGCAAATATACCCTTACTGTCTACGTACCCCTGCGCTTCCCGAAGATTCACGATCACGTCGTGGAGCAATTCGTCAGGCGCGTCGAATCCGAAAGGAGCAGGATTTCCGATGTTGAGTTTCGTGACCCGGTACCCCTCTTCTTCGAGGCGTTGCGCCTCCTGAAGCACCGGGCCGCGGATATCGTAACAGACGTCGGCGAGTTTGTTCGACTTACGAAACGGTTGTTGTTTCATCCCTCTCCCCGTACAGCCACACCCTGACATCCCGGAGCAACTTGGTCAGGATCAGGACATACAGGTCTTCCCTCGCCTTTTCGACGATGCGATCCCACTCATTCCCCGCTTTTTCGGAGGTGATCTGTTCCTTACACCGGTCGATTCGCTCTCGTTCCGCCGGATCACTGCCGGCATACGCTTCAAGGAGATATGCGCTGAGGGCCCGAATGATCGGATCACGTTCGTCGTCGATCAGAGAATGGAATATCTCCCGCGCTTCGTCGTTTTTACCTTCCAGCATCAGACCGAACCCGTGGCTCCAGCGGAGCCATTCAGCATCGGAGACACCGGATTGACCGGCAAACTCGCCGAAATATGCGGCTATCCTGGTTCCATCGTTGGACAGCAAATGCGGGATACCGAGAATCAACGCGTTCTTCTTCCGGAGGGCCGGCTTCCGCGTTTTCAGGTCCGACTCGAGAGCGACGATTCCTTCCGGACGTCCCGTCACCACATAGGCGTTCACCAGGAGTCGCACATCCCCGGAGGTAAACCACGATCCCTTTCTGATCCGTGCCTCAAGTACCTCGATAACGGCAGACCAGTCTTCTCCCTCCAGAGCGCCGAAGAGGCGCCAGTTCCGAATGAAGTATGCATTCAGAAGACCCAGAACGAGAACGAAGAGCAACGCGAGGTACCAGTTCGCCGACCAGAACGTCCCTGCGTACTCCCACCCGAGGAAAAATACAGGCATCAGAAACACGAACAGAAACGAAACCGCAATGAGAACGTTGAAGATTATGAAGATCGCCTTAAGTTTCACTACCTTTTTCCGTTATAATGACTAGGGGCAGTCTAATATTCTGCCGATACTGGGTCAATGGTGGAACGTCATGAACAGAATCGCTAACTCCCAGCTCAGAGAGGGCATGTACATTACCAAAGAGGCGTATCTCGACGAGAAATTCATCGTGCTCTCTCCGGAGATTGCCGTTGATCAGCTTCTCATCGATCGTCTGCGCCGATGGTCCTTCGACTATCTCTATACCGACGGAGATCTTACCGAAGAGGCCCCCGCAGTCGGAGGAGTAAGCGCCGGTGAGGAAGCGCCCCTGGCCGCGATCGATCAGGGCCGCCAGGACGCAAACCAGCTCAAAGAGGCGCAGAAGCAGTACACCGAGCTCCTCCACTTCACCGAACAGCTCTTCGGGAACTTCCTGCAGACCAACGTTCTGCCGATGCAGCCGATCCATGACCGGATCAAGACGCTCCTCGGGTGGCTTCGTGATCAGAGGCGTTTTCTCCTGCGTATTCCGGAACTCGATCCGAAGAACACCAACTACATCGTCGACCATGCGGTGAAGACGACGATCATCGCTGTCGCCACGGCGACCACCATGAAGATGCCGCCCCACCGGCTGATCGATATCGGAACCGCGGCGATTCTTCACGAGATCGGGATGATTCGACTTCCCAGCGCGCTCTACATGAGTAATCGCGAGTTATCCCCGAAGGAGCGGAAAGCGATCACGACCGCTCCGGTACTCGGGTTCAAAATCCTCCGACAGTTCAACTATCCGATGCAGGTCTGTCTCGCCGTACTCGAATCGCGGGAAAATATCGACGGGTCCGGTTATCCCCGGGCGATAACGGGTGACAAGTTGTCGCAGTACGCCAAGATCCTGAATCCATCGAGCACGTTTGCCGCGATGGCCTCCTCACGACCGTACCGCGCCCCGATCGACGGGCACACGATCATGAAGACCCTCCTGACCGGACAGAACACGAAGTACGACAAGGAGGTGCTTCAGGCGATGGTGGGCACCTTTTCTCTCTTTCCCTATGGAACCTACGTCCAGCTCGCCTCCGGGAACCGTGCGATCGTCGTTGACATCGTACCGGGAAATCCTCGCTCCCCGACTGTCCGGCTTGTGACCGACAAGGACGGCATCGTAATCGCCGAACAGCCGGTAGTCGACACCTCTCACGAGCAGTACGCGGTCACCGGCGTGTTGACCGTTGAGGAAGCGGCACGCCTGAAAAACGCGATGTAGCATCCCGCGATCAGATGATCGCGAATGATGGGAGGAGCCTCTTATGCGTACCGTCACGATTCGCGCTTGCGGAGAGAACACAGTAACCTTGCCGATCGGCGTCACCGTCGACGAGGCGCTCGAGGCGTGTCAGGAGCGAGATGTTACGCCTCCCGTCATCGCCGCCTTCGTAAACAATGAGGTCCGCGCCCTCAGTTATCGTCTGTCGATCAACGCGGAGGTTCGCCCGATACCGGTCAACACGGCTGTCGGGCAGCAAGTGTATCGAAGAAGCGTCTGTTACGCCCTGGCGATCGCGGCGTACCATGCGCTCCCGGATGTGCGACTCCTGATCGGCCACTCCCTCGGAAACGCCTATTACTACTCCTTCGACGGGCAAAATATCACCGACGGTCACCTCGAAGCGCTCCGGGGGGAGATGGCCTCCCTCATCGCCCGGGATCTGCCGATCCGCAGGGGGGTTGTCGCGTACACCGACGCGCTGGAGTATTTCAACGGACACAGGATGCACGACGCAGCGCTCCTCGTAGAACGCCATAACTACAGCGAGGTCCCGGTTTACCGATGCGATGACTACATGGATCTCTCATACGGTCCCCTTGCTCCGTCGACGGGTCTCCTGACAGCATGGGAAATCGAGAAGTACGAGAACGGATTTCTCCTGGTGTTTCCCACGGCCGAGAACTATCGGACCGTTTCCCCGGGAGAACGGAGTACGACGCTCTTCCAGATCTACAAGGAGTACAAGGAATGGGGGCGCGTTCTCGGCATCTCCTCCGTCGGACAGCTCAACAAGCTCACCGAAACGAGAGAGATCAAGGGCTTCATCCGTGTAAACGAGGCGCTTCAGGAGAAAAAGATCGCCCGCATCGCCGACCAGATCGATTCGTCCGGCGAGGCGGAGAAGGTCGTCCTCATCGCCGGCCCCTCTTCATCGGGAAAGACGACGTTTACAAAGAAACTGGCGATCCACCTTCAGGCGATCGGTCTTTCGCCGATCATGATCTCCCTCGACGACTACTTCGTTCCCCGTGAGCGCACCCCCCTCGACGAGAACGGGAAGTACGACTTCGAGCGCCTCGAGGCGATCGATATCGCCCTGTTGAACGACCACCTCCTCCGCCTGTTCAACGGTGAAGAGATGGAGATCCCGTCGTTCAACTTCAAGACAGGTCAGCCGGAGTATCGCGGAAACAGAATCGTTCTTCCCGAACGGGGGGTACTGTTGATGGAAGGGATCCACGGTCTCAACGATGCGCTGACCCCCAGGATCGATCCCGCCCGGAAATTCAAAGTGTACGTCTCCGCCCTCACACAGTTGAACCTCGACGATCACAACCGGATCAGCACTACCGACAATCGTCTGATCCGCCGGATGGTCCGGGATCACCAGTTCCGGGGACACAGCGCCGTCGCGACCCTCGAGATGTGGCCTTCTGTTCGGCGCGGGGAGAACGCCAATATCTTCCCCTTCCAGGATTCCGCAGACGCGGCGTTCAACACCGCCCTCGACTATGAGCTGGGGGTTCTCAGAAATTACGCGGAGCCCCTGTTACGGCAGGTGAAACCGTGGGACGCGGTGTACCACGAGGCGGTCCGGCTCCAGACGTTCCTTCGCAACTTTTCGACGATACCGGAAAAACACGTTCCTTCGGAGTCGATCCTCCGGGAATTCATCGGGGACAGCGGTTTCCACTACTGACCGATCCGTCCGAGGCGTTCCCGATTCCGCGTCCCGAGTGCAATACCGCGTTCGAGAAACCCTCGCCCGTCGGACCGGTCCTCCCCGGTGGCACGCCAGTCCAGGGAGGGTGTGATCGTTGTACGCAGAATCGTCATCTCCTCCAGGAAGCGATCACGAGGGATCTCGACAGCTCCGAAGGAGGCGAGGTAGTCCGTATAGGACTGACAGTCGATCATCGGTATTCCGAGAGAATCGAAGTATCCCACGAGGGCAAGGAAGGCAAACTTGCTCGCATCCCGGCGACGGGAGAACATCGATTCCCCCGCAAAGAACGAGGCGATCCCGAGACCGTAGAGTCCGCCGACCAGTTCCGAACCGTCCCAGACCTCGACGGAGTGGGTATACCCGAGGCGATGCAGCTCCCGGTAGGCGTCGTACATCTCCGGGGTGATCCACGTCCCGTCTCCCCTCTTCCTCACCGTACGACACCCCTGGATCACGCCGTCGAAATCGTGATCAAAGGTAACGGTGTACCTGCTGTTCCGAACGGTTCGTCGAAGACGGGAGGAAACAACAAACTCGTCGAGGTACAGAACGAACTCACGTGTACACGGAACGTTTCGACGCGCCCACTCGAGTGCGCGGCCCTTGTGCGTCGCCTCGCATTCGAACTCCTCAGGGACCACGTGTACCGTCGCACCGTCTATCTCGATGTCGCGCTCGGCGACGACGCGAACGTCCGTGACGCCGTCCGGAATCGAATCGACGGTCGCCTGGACGACCGCCTCCGCGCCGATCGTCAAAATGCGGACCTGGACGTCCTCCTGTCCGTACACGAGTTCGTCGGCGGATACCGTCTGTCCCCGTGCGAGCACGGCCACCTCGAATATCCAGAACAGAACCGAGGCCGAGTACAGTATGAAAACGGCCCAGAGAAGAACGAGAATGATAGACGTCACCGAAACCGCACTAAGCATGAACGGCCATTCCCTCGATGACTCTTAAATGACCTGAAACGTCCCACGCGCGGTCAGCCGACCCGTGACATAGGTAGATCGGCTGTTCGCGCGTCGTCGACCGAGTCGAGCGCACTCGACGCCCCGGTCGCTCACCGCGGCGTCCGTCCGCGTCCGGCGGCCGCCCGCGACGACTCCCCTGGGATCCGCCGCGTCGGACCACGCGACTCGGCCATCCGTCGCAGTCTTTCCACGCGCTCGTCGGTCGAGGGATGCGTCGACAGCCAGCGCTCGGCCGCCTCGTCGGTCTCCTTGTACGTCGAGAAGGGCGCGAACGACCACGTCGGCTCCGCCGCTCGCTCGATCCGGCGGAGGGCCCGCGCGAGCGCGATCGGGTCGCCGGTCACCTCGGCCGCGCGGTCGTCGGCCGCGAGCTCGCGGCCCCGCGACCGCGACCGGGTGACGAGCGTCGCGAGGACGAACCCCGCGAACAGCCCGCCAGCGAGCGTCCGGTGC
>JBKHFT010000138.1:0-8490 GCA_046540055.1 Alkalispirochaeta sp. | reverse complement strand
GACGGGAAACAGCTCCGCAGAACGAAGTTCGATTATCCGACAAACACGGAGGGAGCTGGTGGGCAGCGGCGGTCCTTTAGGAGAGGCGGCCCCCGAAAAGAGACGGCCCCTTACAAGAGGCCGCGGCTGACCTGGATGATCGCGATGACGACGCCGGTGACGCCTTCGCCGCCGAGGAAGCCGGAAGCGGCGACGACGCCTTTTTCGTCCCAGGCGGGGCGGACGCGTCTGACGATGAGGCGGATGAGGCCGCCGAGGAAGACGGGGGCGGAGATCATCATCGGGAGGTAGACGCCGAGGCCGAGGGTCATGCCCGGGAGGCGGAGGAGGTAGATGAGGAGGCCGACGGCGGCGCCGGTGGCGAAGGCGGTGACGTCGGGGATGCCGGCGGCGAGGGCGGCGACTGCGTGGGCCTGGGGTGCCGGGAGTTCACCGCCGAAGGTGCCGTACCGGGTGAGGAGGACGGCGAAGGTTCCCACGGAGACGAGTGCGCCGATGACGCCGCCGAGGGCTTCGGCGGTGATCTGTGCCCGGGGGCTGGTTCCGAGGAGGTGTCCCGCTTTGAAGTCGTTGAGGACGTCGCCGGTGAGTCCGCAGCTGACGGCGGTAACGGCGGCGATGAGGATCGCCGGGGTCTGTCCGAGATCGGGAACGATGAGGCGGATGCCGAGGAGGACGATGATCCCGAGGATCTCCATCGGATTGATACCGGTCTGACCGGTGAGATCGGCGGCCATGATCGTTGCGATCGCGACGCCGAGGAGGAGGAGCACCGCCGGGAGGGTCGGGATGCCGGCGAAGATGGACAGCAGGAACGCGAGGACCGCTGCACCCACAGGGAGGCTGATCGCGAGACGGCGGTTTTCGGCGTCACCGCGGCCGAGGTCGGCGGTGACCCCCGCGAAGATCGTGGCGAGGCGCGGGATTATTCCCTTTACCAGGACCCCGACGCCGGTCCCGACCATGAGGCCGATCCCGAGGCTGGAGCGGAAGGCGTCGGCGGCGGCGAGGTCGGGGAAAATTCCGGTCGAGATGCCGACGGGCACGAGGATGAGGAACGCGAAGAGGGACCCGGCGAACCAGACCGCGGTGTATACGATGTCGATGATGTAGCCGATGCCGAGGGCGATCGGGGCGAGCCAGAATCCGACAAAGATGTTTCTCCTCGCGAGGCGGGCGGAGGTTATCGCCCCGGGGACGGCGGCGATGAGGTCCCGGGCGGCGACGAACGCCGCGGAGATGCCCATCGACCCGAAGAGGATCCCCGCTTTGCCGCCCCCCTCGTCACCGACCTGAACCGTCTCGTACGCGGCGGTACCGACGGGGTACGGGAGGGACTCGGTCTCGATGAAGTGACGTCGTACGATGGCGGTCAGGATGAGTCCGAGGATCGTTCCCGCGAGAATCACGAGGATCAGCGGGACGAACTCGATCTGTGTATCCGGCTGGAGGATCCAGATCGCGGGGATCGTAAAGGCGAAGCCCCCGGCGATCATCGCCCCGGCACTCATCGCGGTGTGGGTGACGTTGATCTCGTTGAGGTTGGTGTTCCCCAGGGCGCGGAGGGCGGCCATGCTCAAGAGCGCCACGAATACGGTGGGCCACGGCAGGGCGCCGAGGCGAAGGGCGACGTACATGGAGCTCGCCGAGATGATCACCGCCCCGAGGGCGCCGATGACGAGGGCTCGCGGGGTGAGTTGGCGGTTGTACGGTACGGGGGTCGGAGCAGCGGGGTTCAAACCGGGGGTGCCGGCGGGGGCGGCGGGGCCAGAGGGGCCAGAGGGGCCAGAGGGGCCGGCGGGGGTGGCGCCAGGGGTCGGGCGCTGGCCGGGAGCGCCGGGGCGGGGAGCGCCGGAGCCGTTTGAAGTATTATCTGACATATGGATGCCTCCTTGGAGGGCGACGAGCGCCGGGGTGTCGGGCGACGAGCGCCGGGGTGCCGAGCGCCAACGGGCCTATCGACGGGGTGTTGAGCACAGGGCGACGAGCGACGAGCGCTGGGCACCGGGGTGCCAAGCGCCAACGGGCCGAGCGCCCACGGGCCGCCTCAGGCCCGGCTTCGGGCCCCGGACACAACGCGTTTTCGGTCTCCGACCGAATTGACAGGAACAGGATATCCAAAGGCGGGCGGACCGGCAAGTGGACGGGCCGTCACGTGGACGCACCGGTAAGCACGCGCACCGGCAAGTGGACGCACCGGGAAGCACGCGCACCGGCAAGTGGACGGGCCTCCTTCAGGACGCGCCGGCAAGTGGACGGGCCGCCACGGGGGGCGCCGGCAAGCACGCGCACCGGTGTATTCATTACTACAAAACTCATGTATGGTTGGGTACATGAACAGTACCGAATCGTTTTCGACGTACCTTGGTCGCGTACGGGAGACTCTTGCATTTCTCATGCGGGAGCGGGTGGACCAGAACCGGCAGAACCTTCAGCGGGGTCTTCCGCCCTTTTTCCTTCGGGAGTTTCTGATGAGCCGTCCGGTGGATGCTTCGATTCCCGTTGAACACGGTGGCCGTGGCGCGGCTCCGGAGGAGATCCTTGCGGTTCTCGACAGCGTCGCCTACGAGTCTCTCCCTCTCGGGCTGATCATGGGGATCAACGGCGCGCTCTTTGCGGAGCCGATGGCGAAGTACGCAGCCCCGGGGGTCGCCGCTCCGGTGTTTCGCAGGATGCGGGAAGAGGGTGCTCTCGGGGGTCTGATGATCACCGAGCCCGATTTCGGCACCGACGCCCTTAATATGCAGACCGCGTTCCACCGCGATCGCGATCGGTACCGGGTCCGCGGGGAGAAACACTGGGCGGGCCTGTCGGGATGGGCCGACTACTGGCTGGTCACCGCGCGTCGCCGTGGTGACGATGGTAATCTCACCCGGGAGATCGGATTCTTCTTCGCCGACTCCCGGCAACCGGATCAGTTGATCCGCGTGAAGGAGTACTACAACAACCTCGGTCTCTACATGATCCCTTACGGTCGAAACGAGGTCGATCTGTCGGTCCCGGAGAATCACAGACTCGACTTTCCCGGCGGGGGAATGCGGCTGATGCAGGATCTCCTGCACCGAAGTCGGATGCGATTCCCCGGCACCGCTCTCGGATTCCTTCGGCGCAACCTCGACGAGGCCCTCGCGCACACCCGGGACCGTCTCGTCGGCGGGAAGAGACTGTTCGAGTTCGATCAGGTGCAGCGACGTCTGACGCAGCTCCAGGGATGGGTAACCACGGCGGTGGCGTTCTGCCACGACGCGGCACATCGTTCGGGAATCCGGATGAACCTCGTAAAGGAAGGACTCGCCGCCAATATTCACAAGGCGCTCATGAGCGATTACATGCAGGGTGCTTCCCAGAGCGTTCTTCAGCTTCTGGGCGCAAAAGGGTATCGGCAGGACCACTTCGCCGGGCGGGCCACCACCGATTCCCGGCCGTTCCAGATCTTCGAGGGGTCCAATGACGTGATCTATCACCAGATCGCCGAGGGGTTTCTGAAGCCGCTGTTCAACCGCGACGGCGGAAACATCGCCACGTTTCTCGCCGACCACCCCCTGGTCAGGCGGGGGATCGACCGCGTCCGGGATCTCCTCGATTTCTCCGTCGACGAGGGTCTTTCACAGCGGCGACGCATCGATCTCGGCCGGGTGCTGAGCCGGGTGACCGCGATCGACTGGACCCTCCGTCTCGGTGAGAGTCTGCGGGACCAGCGGCTGATAGCCGGCGCGATCGCGCAGCTTCGGGAGGAGATCTCGGGACTGGTAGGTACATTTACCAACGGGCAGGAGCTGTCGTTCGTGCCGGACAGTCCTCTCGATAGCCTCGCGCTCTTCGAATAGTATATAGAATCTTGTTGAAATAGTGGCCGAACGTGTTCGTGCGTAACGAGTTATCTCGCGCGACCGCTATTCATTCCGATAGCGTCTTCCCGTGAAACGAATTACAGCGGGAAAGCAACAGGATTCTGGATACTTTCTACGTTTCCAGTACCGACGGGTGAAAGAGCTCATCCGCCCTCAGACGGCGGGCAGACAGATGCTGCTCCTGGGAATAGCGGCAGATCGTTTCCAGCTCGATCCGGTTCCGGGAAAAACCGTAACTCCAGTAGTCCTCTCCCATCGCGTTGATCGTCGCCTCGAGGTTCGCCCGGAGCCACGGGAGGGTTAGCCGGTTCGCCCCGCCGAGGGAGACGTCACGGATCCGCTTCATCGCGATATCCCGGGCGGTCACCGCCGCGTCGTAGAGCGCCTGCGGTAACCACGGGTTGCCCTCGGCGATGGTCTTCCGCACCGCCAGGACGTGCATGATCGGAAAGAATCCGGTACGTGCGTAGTATTCCTGCTCGACCGTTTCGAAGTCATCGACGACCCGGACGATCCGGGGATCTCCCTCGTCGAAGAGGGCCGGTGGCTTCGGCGACATGATCGCGTCGATCGCACCGCCGAGGAGCAGCTGCTGGAGATTGGTTTCCTCATCGATCGGAACGACCTCGATCTCGTCGGGAAGGTTGAGGGCCAGCCGTTCCCGCCGAACCCCCTGGTCGAGGGCGCCGGTACGCCACCTGATCTGCTCCGGCGTGACGCCGTATTCGTCTGCAAGGATACCTCGCATCCAGAGCGCCGCGGTCATCTGATACTCCGGCACACCCACCACACGCCCCGCGAGATCACGGAGGTCTCTGATACCGGTGTCGGGACGGGTGAAGAACCCGTTGTGCCGGAACGCCCTGCTGAAGAAGACGGGCACCGCGGTGTAGGCGCTCTCCCCCCGGGAGAGCTGGAGAACGTAGCTCGATACCGACAGTTCGGTGAGGTCGAACCGCGCCTCCTGCACCGCGATCGGAAAGAGCTTTGACGTCGGAAGGATGTGGCTTTCGAGCTCAACCCCCGGAACAACAACCTCCCCCGTATGGAGCGGCATCGCCCGGTCGTGGTCCCAACTTGCGAAGGTGAGATTCAGCATCCGATCTCCTTCCGGGTGAACTCCGGGTGCTTCCCGCATATCCCGCAGTCCACGCCGACACGACGGGCTCCGCTACTCACGCTGCAGCCTTCCTGCTCCGGATCGCCCGCATCACATAGGGATACGCAAGGGAAACTATGACGAGTACCCAGAGGACGTTCCCGAGGGGACGGGAGAAGAAGATTCCCATATCGCCGTCGCCGAGAAGGACCGCCCGGGTGAAGTACTGCTCCGCCAGAGGTCCCAGAATGACACCAAGGAGAATGGCGTGGGTCTGGTAGCCGGTCTTTTTCATGATAAAAGCGAGAACTCCGAAGAACAGAGCGACCCACATGTCCATTACATACCCGCGTGCGACGTATGCCCCTACCAGGGTGAAGGTTATGATCATCGGCGCAAGTACCCGGGTCGGTACAACGGTGATACGCGAGAACACCCGGGACAACGGGAACCCGACGAAGAGCATCACCACGTAGCCGATGATCATCGCCGCGACGACGCCGTAGGCGAGTTCCGGAGCGGTTCGGAACAACCGTGGCCCGATCGGTACGCCGTGAGCAAGGAGCACGATCAGCATGACCGCCGAGGTTCCACCGCCGGGGATTCCCAGAGTGAACAGCGGAATGAGAGACCCGCCGGTTACCCCGTTATTCCCCGCCTCGGAGGCGATAACACCTTTCGGGTTTCCGTTCCCGAACTCTTCACGATCGCGATAAGCGCTCATCGTCTGTTGGTAGCTGACGAAACTGCCGATCGTCGCACCCGCGCCGGGAACGATCCCGATGAAGAACCCGGTAAACGCCGAGCGCATCACGGTAAAGAAGTTCTTGATCGTGTCCCGAAATCCCTGGATCGTACCGCGCCAACTCTTCTCCATCATCACCGTCTTGACCCGACTTGCGTCGATGATGTGTTCGTGCTCGATCATCGTGAGCGCTTCGGAGATCGCAAAGAGACCGATAATCGCCGGCACCCGTTCCACACCGTCGAAGAGCTCGAGGATTCCGAACGTTGCCCGGGGTACGCTGTAGACGTGGTCATATCCGACGGCGCCGAACAACAACCCGAGAAGTCCCGCAAGAAGTCCCTTGGTGGGGTCCTTTCCGGCGATTTGGGCGATCAGGATCAGTCCGAAGAGGATAACCACGAAACTCTCGATCGTTCCGAAGTAGTATACCAGGCGACCTACGTACCGCAGGGCGATGATCGTGGCGATCGAGGTGACGAGACCACTGATCGACGAGGACGCAAAAGAGATCGACAGTGCCCGCTGACTGTCACCCTGTTGGGTCATCGGGTAGCCATCGAAGCAGGTAGCCGCCGCGCTGCCCGTTCCCGGAACATTGAAGAGAATCGCCGGAACGGCACCTCCCATATGCGATCCGGCGTAGACCGTTGCCATAAACGCAAGGGCGGGACCCGTTTCCATTCCGAGGGTCAGGGGGAGAAGGATGATATTCACGTTCGTCGAACTGAAGCCGGGAATCGCACCGATAAGGATACCGACGGTCACCCCGATTATGATAAGTAACCAGTATTCGGTCAGGCTGTTCAGGATTAGCAGTAGCATGTCCATGATAGAACCCCTTTTCCGTTAGATTCTGAGAAATTCAACAGGTCCCATCGGGAGCCTGACCTGAAGGAACACAATGAAGAGAAGGTACCCCGCGATCGTCACGCCAAGGGCCATCAGCATCGCTCGAGGCACGTTCTTCACGCCGAGCACCCACGTCGCCGCCGTCACGAAGAGAAAACTCAGTACCGGATAGCCCACATATGGCATCAGACCGATGTAGAAGGCCATCCCGATGGCGAGGATGATCGCTTTCGAATAAAAGCGGCCGGCCCGCGTCACCTCCGCAAAAGAGGGCGGCGCGGCCTCCTGTCGCGCTTTCATGATCCTGACAAGGATCCGGATGCTGACGACGAGGGACAGAAAGATAAGAAGAAAACTGATACCGCCGCCGTACATCTGCGCCAGAAAGGGAATATCCTGGATCGTAAACAGATAGTAGAGGGAGAAGACGACGGATAGAATCGGTACGACAAGCTCGGTTAATGAAGCCAGCGTACTTTTCGTGTTGGACATAAGAACTCCCCTATTGAGACGTTAATAGACGTACCACGCCGGACACAAACGATCCGGGCACCGGCTGACAGCCGATACCCGGACGTGATACTCGCTTCCGGTCGCGGCCGGATTATTCGGTGAGGTAATCCTCAAACTGTTCGACAAGACCGAGCATCCGTTCCGCGTCGGCCATCGTCTCGTCCATACCCTGGTAGCTTACGAATACCCCGTCAAACCCGACTGCTTCGTGCTCTTCGGCCATCCGGGGATCCTCCATCGCCTCCTGGAGGGTGCTGACGAGGATCTCGAACCGCTCGGGGTACTGTTCGATAAACTCCCGCTGTACCGCGAAGACCCGGATCGACCCGAGGTTCGGAAGGTCGGTATCGAACACATCGTTCACGGTCGGTACGTCCTCGGAAAGGTCGGGCCAGAGGTTTTCGCTCTGGAACATCACGAGAAACCGGATATCATCTGCAAGCGGCGTCGAAGAACCGACATCGTCGATACTTGCGTCGACCTCACCGGTGACACCCGCAGTCCGCGCCGCGCTTCCACCACCGTAGGGAACCATCCGGAACTCGCCGCCCGTGGCATCTGCGATCCCTGCGGCTCCGATTGTGGCCGGATGGGGCAGTCGGCTGGTAGACACGGTGATCGGCCGTTCCTTCGATTCCTCGACGAGCTCCTCGATCGTCTCGAAGGGGCTATCCTTTGGTACCCACAGCACTTGCGGGTCCGTTCCGACGCTGGCGAAGTAGACCAGGTCTTCCGGGAAGTCGTAGTCCGGGTCCTGGAGCCCGTACATGATCATTTCCGCCGACAGGTTACCGGTGAGGAGGGTGTATCCGTCGGGTTCACTGTCCATAAACACTTCGTACCCGACCTGTCCTGAAGCTCCCGGGTGAAAACTTCGTTCGAACTCGACACCCAGGTACTCCCGCCAGACGTTCGTCACCGCCTGGGCAACCCGGTCGGCTGATCCACCCTCACCGGTGGGGATAATCAGACGGATATTCCGGCTCGGGTATTCACCCTCTTCTACACCGGACGCACCCAAAACGGGAATGCCGATCACCGCAACCGCCAGAGCTATCAGCAGCATGCGCGCTTTCTTCGTATTATTACCAATCATACCTTTTCTCCTTACATGTTGTTGTCGTTGGACGTGCCATCCACGAACTACTCGAACCATCTGATCGTTCCTCCTTATCTGCCTCTTTTCCCAATGTCACCTCCCTGCTTCACGGAAATGTCAAACCCACGGTTCGGTTCGCTCCGGTCGCGGTGTACCACGGCGACTCAACCTCAATTTTCCGACACATTTACTACTATTCTACTACTCTGATACATTCTATTTCTTGTATCATATAGGATATTTCTTACCTAACAGCATTCTAACATAAATCGGGAGGATGACAAGAAAAAAAGATCGGAATGTGTTGCAAACCGTTTCGGATTGGCGAATG
>JBKHFT010000137.1:0-8492 GCA_046540055.1 Alkalispirochaeta sp. | reverse complement strand
CGCTCTTCGAGAACCGCCACGCGCCGATGCTGGTGATCGATCCCGATGATTCACGCATCGTCGACGCAAACCCCGCGGCGGTAGAGTTCTACGGGTGGAGCCGCGATGAGCTGTGCCGGATGCGCGTTTCGGATCTCAATACGATGGACCCCGAAGAGATCCACGCGGAGATGGACCGGGCTCGTCGGGCGGAGACCACCCGTTTCGAGTTCACCCATCGCAGAAGAGACGGGTCGGTCCGGGACGTCGCGGTAACCAGCGGAAGCGTGGAAATCGATGGTCGGCAGCTCCTCTACTCGATCATCGAAGATATCACCGAACGCAAGCGGCAGGCCCGGGCGCTCTTTCTCGCGGATTACTCGATCGAAAACGCCGCGATCGCGGCGTATCGTATCAACGAGTCCGACGGCCGGATCGTGTACGCGAACCGCCACATGTGCGAATCCCTCGGATACAGCCGGGAGGAGTTGCTGCGGATGACGATAGAGGAGCTCGACCCCACCTACGATCGTACCGAGTGGACCGACACGATCGGGGAGATAGCCGCCAGGACGCGCGTCACCTTCAAGACCTCTCATCGGCGCAAGAACGGATCGATCGTTCCCGTAGAGGTGACCGTTGCGTACTTCACCTACGATGGGACGCAGTACTCCGTCTCCTTCGCACAGGACATATCGGAGCGAAACGCGTTCGAGGAGCAACTCCGGCGCTCCCTCGAGGAAAACCAGGTGCTCCTTCGGGAGGTGCACCACCGGGTCAGGAACAACCTCGCCGTAATTACCAGTCTGGTCAGTCTGCAGATCACCGCCGCCGCGCCCTCCGACGATCGACTCGACGTCGCCGCCCTCGAAAAAACGAAGGACCGGATAGCGGTAATGGCGACGATACACGACATCCTCTACCAGACGCGAGACCTTGCGCGGATAGATTTTGCCGCCTTCCTCCGCACGATCGCCGCTCAGCTCCAGGCGGAATACGGCCGGCCCGGTGTTTCCCTCGATGTCGACGCGGATCACCACCTCATGGACGTCACCGAGGCGGTTCCTCTGGGGATCCTCGTCAGCGAAGCGGTGACCAACGCGTTCAAACACGCCTTTCCGGAGAGTCGCGACGGAACGATCACGATCGGGCTCAACGATCGTCACCCGGGCTATCGGGTGCGTGTGATCGACAACGGTGTCGGGTTTTCTACGTCGCCGGAACCCGATGAAGAAACCGCCCTCGGTACCGAACTGATGCGCTCCCTCGCGAGGCAGATCGATGGAGAACTCTTCGTCGAAACCGAAGTGAATGACGGGTGCACCGTCACCTTCGTGAAGAATCGGTAACATCCGTTGCTCCCGGGGGGAAATTCCAAACGAATCTGTTTTTACCCCTTGCAAACCGACCGACGGTCGGCATATATTAGCCGGAGACCGACCGACGGTCGGTCTATCCGAGACGCACCAAAGACAGGGAGTTCAGTCTATGCCGAAAGAACACGGGGAGCGGCGCCTCGAGATCATCACCACCGCCCGGGACCTGTTCGTCGCCCGGGGGTACGACGGATGTACCGTCAATGACATTATCGAAGCGGTCGGGATCGCCAAGGGTACGTTCTACCACTACTTCAGCGGGAAAGAGGCGCTTCTGCACGCTCTGGTCGAACACCTCACCGGGGATATCATGGCGCGAGTAAACGTGATCGCCGAAGACCGAACCCGGTCCGCCCTCGATCGCCTCACCGCGTACTTTCGGGAGAGCGTCGTCGTCAAGGCGCAAAACCGGGAGACGATGCTCGTTGTCCTCTATGCGTTGTACCGCCCGGAAAACACGATGCTCCGAATCGGAATCCTCGAGCGGTCGGCGCAACTCATTGCGCCGGTACTGGCACACATGATCCGCGACGGTGTTGAAGAGGGAGAGTTCCGGGTGGACGATCCGGAGTTGTGCGGAGAGTACATCATCCGCAGTTTCAGCACCCTTTCGGAGCGCGCGGGGAAAACGATTCTCGCCGCACCGGATGCTCCGGAGCTCCTCGCGGAGATGCATCGGATATACGATTTTATGGAGTGGACCCTGGCGCGCCTCCTCGATGTCGAAAGAAAACGAGTGGTGATCGCCGATCGGGCCGTTGCGGATACGCTGTTCGGCACCGCAACGACGGACTCGCCGAAGGAGAAAGAGATATGATAGTTGCTGCCGGTGTACACAAGACCTACCGCAGCGGCGATACCCCGGTATACGCCCTGCGCGGAATCGACCTCGCCGTTGAGAACGGAGAGTTCCTGGCGATCGCCGGGCCCTCCGGCTCGGGAAAGAGCACGCTATTGAACATCCTCGGGTGCCTCGATCATCCCGACTCGGGGTCGGTCACGATCGACGGCGTCGAGATGGTCGGTCTCGACCGGTCAGGACGTACCGAATACCGCAGGAACAACCTCGGTTTCGTCTTTCAGAACTTCAATCTCATCCCGGTCCTCACCGCCTTCGAGAACGTGGCATTCAGTCTGAATCTCATGAACATACCCGAACGGGAAATCCGGGATCGCACGATGTCGATTCTCCGGGAGGTCGGCCTGGAAGGGATGGAAGACCGTCGCCCGGGGAAACTCTCGGGGGGACAACAGCAGCGCGTTGCCGTCGCCCGGGCGCTGGTAAAAAACCCGACGATCATCCTCGCCGACGAACCGACGGCGAATCTCGACTCCGAGACGGGGCGAGGGATCCTCGAAACGATGCGGGATCTCAACGAGCGCCACGGTACCACCTTTGTCTTTTCTACCCACGATCCGATGGTGATGGAGTTCTCACGCCGCCTCGTCCGCCTGCAGGACGGCACCGTTACCGGCGATGAGATTCACGACGTAAGCCTGGAGGGAAGGCGATGAAACCGACGCGGATCGCCGTCCTGGCGTTCAAGAATCTCTTCCGTCACCGACGACGGACGATGATCACCTCCGGTGCGGTAGCGGTGGGACTGCTGATGTTTATCCTCGTCGACAGCATCCTCCTGGGGGTTGAGGAGGAGAGTAACCGGAACCTGATCTGGTACGAGACCGGCGCGGCGCAGGTGATCCATCGGGGGTACCTGGACGAGCGGGAGGATCACCCCCTGAAATACCCGATCGAAGACGCCTCCGCCGTGGAGGCGGAACTGGAGGAGGCGGGTCTCGAGGCGACAAGCCGTATCGTCTTCACCGGAGAGTTGATCGTTTTTCGTGATCCCTTTCCCGAGGACGGCTCGGTGGTGATCACCGGGTACGGGATCGACCCCGAAGACGACGACCAGGTGTACCGTCTTCCCCGGACCGTCACATCCGGGTCGTTTCTCCGGCGTGGAGAACACACCGCACTCCTCGGGTCGTGGCTCGCCGAGGATATCGGCGCAGAGGTCGGGTACCCGATCACGATCGTCACCCGGACGCAGGAGGGGTACTTTCAGACGATCGACCTCGAGGTAGGCGGCATCGTCACCACCCCGAATCCGGTCATCAACCGGAACGCCGTGTTTCTCCCGGAGGATATCGCCGCCCTCCATCTTCAGATGGAAGGATCGGCGACGGAGATCGCCGTCGCCGAGAAGACGGGATTGACCCTTGACGAGATAACCGGCGAGATGGAGATGCAGATCGCCGGGGTACCGGATCTCGTCGTTGCCGACTGGCGGACCCTCGGAGCCGACGCGGTGGCGATCGCCGAGACGAAAGAAACCGGGACGGGGGTTATCCTGCTCCTCGTATTCGTGATCGCCGCGGTAGGGGTTTCCAACACCGTTCTCATGTCGGTTCTCGAACGCACCCGGGAACTCGGCATGATGCGGGCGATCGGAATGCGTGACCGGGAGATAACGGGAACCCTCCTCGCCGAGGCCGCCGGGATCGGTCTTCTCGGCGGGATCGTCGGAGTCGTTCTCGGAGCCGGGGGGGTCGCCCTCCTCGCCGAGTACGGCATCGATTACGGAACGATGTTACGGGATGCGAGTGTCGGGTATCGGGTCACCCAGGTGATCTACGGCGCCTGGAACCCGCCTGTGTTTGCCCGGGCAGTGGTGATCGGTGTAGTGATTTCCGTCGTCACCGCCTTTATGCCGGTCCGACGGGCGCTGAAGATGCCCGTTGTCGACGCCCTCAGGGAGTAGCAGATGAAAACAACAACACTGGCATGGCGGAATATCGGCAGGAACCGCCGTCGAAGCGCACTCTCGATGATTGCGATCGCGATCGCGACTCTCTCGATCGTTCTGCTCTTCTCGATCCTCGAAGGGATGAAGAGCGATCTCGAGGAAAACCTGACGACGTTCTTTACCGGTGAGATCCGGATCCGCCACGATGAATACGGGTCGTACGAGCACCTGAATCCCATCCACCTCTCCGTACCGGATCTGTCCGATACGGTGGCGCGCGTTTCAGCGGTGGAGGGCGTCGCCGCCGCCGCACCTCGAATCACGATCCCCGGGGCGGTATTTCGGGAAAGCGAGCGGATCGGACTCCACGCGGTCGGCGTGGATTTCGACCGGGAGGTGGCGTACACCGGGATCAGTGAGTATCTCGTCGCAGGCGATCTCGAGGAGGTGACGGACGGCGGTGCCGACTCTTCCGGGCCCCGCGTCACCCCCGCCCTCGTCGGCAACGGTGTCCTTGACCGTCTCGATATCGAACTCGATGATCAGTTCACGATCGTTGTCCGAACGGCGCAGCGGGGCACCAACGCGATGACGTTCCGCGCCGCCGCGGTTGCGGACTTTCCCGTCGAGTCCCTCAACGAACGCGCGTTCTGGGTCCCCCTCGACCGGGCGCAGCGCCTCGCCGGTATGCCCGACCAGGCGGGGGAGATCCTCGTCAGGATTACCCGCGACGCCGACCCGGCCTCGGTAACCGACACCCTCAGTGCCGCCGTACCGGACCTCGAAGTCCTCCATTTCAGCGAGATCGAGTCCTCTTACAGCTTTATCGAGCTCGCCTCGGCGATGTACAACGTGATCGCCCTCTTCTTTTTTCTCCTGGCAAGCACGGTGATCGTGAACACCACGATGATGGCGATCTTCGAACGTCGACGTGAGATCGGTACCCTCGAAGCGATGGGAATGGGCGACGGTGAACTGATCCGGATGTTCTTCATCGAAGCGTTGATCCTCGGCGTCATTGGAGCGTTCATCGGCCTCGTTCTCGGTGTCGGAGGGAGCGCGCTCCTCGGCGAGATCGGGATCGATTTCGGTGCCTCCCTGGAAGGGGTCGACTTCGAGATCTCCCCGGTCCTCTACCCCGTCATCAACGTGCGGTCCACGCTGTTCGTCTTCGTCTTCTCCGTCGTCGTCAGCGCCGCAACGAGTTACCTGCCAACCAGAAAAATCACACGGATCGAGCCGGTCGAGGCTCTCCGGGAGGAGTAAAACACTATGAAACGTATCGCATACCCCCGTCTGACGGCGGTGATTTCGGCCGCCCTCGTCTTCTTCATCGTCGCCGCGTCGAACCTCATCGCCCAACACGCCTCTTCCGGAGGTCGGTCCGACAGTGGATCCGACAGCCGCTCCGAGGGGGAGACAGATCTCACCGCAGAGGAGATCATCACCCGCCTCGAAGAGAACCGAACCTACGAAACGTCCCGGGCGGAGTTGACGATGGTGATCAGGGATCGCTTCGGCGAACGGGAGAGCACGATGATCGCCTGGAGCCGTGGTGCCGACGAGGCACTGATCGAGTTTACCAGCACCGCCGAACGGGGGCAGAAAGTGCTGCGGACCGCCGATGAGATCTACCTCTACTATCCTGACGCGGCGGAGTTGGTGCGCCTCCAGGGCGCGGCCCTGAGGGAATCGATGCTCGGTTCCGACGTCTCCTACGAAGACCTCACAGGAGGCAAGTCGATCCTCGACACCTACGATGTCGAGTTCGTCGATACCGAAGAGATCGACGGATACGACACGTACGAAGTCACTCTCGAAGCGCGACGTGGAAACGTCGCATACCCGAAACAGACGATGTGGATCGATACGGAGCTGTTCATGACCCGCCGGTCCGAACAGTACGCCCTGAGCGGACGGCTCCTCAAGACGATCACCTTTCACGATATCGAGGAGATCGACGGCCACTCCGTCCCGATACGGACGGTCGTCTCCGACGCCCTCAAGCGGAACAGTTCTACCACGGTGGTGATCGACGATTTCGAGATCGGCCTGTCCCTCTCCGACGACACCTTCAGCCTCGAGGAGCTTTCGTGGTGATCCGGTCACCGGCAGCTCTGGTGATCCTCCTTCTTGCGGGGATCACCGCGCTCACCCCCGGTGCGTTCGCCGAGGTACTCACCACCGTCACCGTCGATGCGTACCAGAGCGTCACCACCGACGGCGAGGACACCACCGCGGTCGGTGTCGGTCGCAGCGAGATCGATTTCGAGAGCCGCGGCAGCCGCGATGTCCGGAGCCGCCTGCAGCTCCGGGCGTACCTCACCGAGACCGACGGGGTGTCCACCAGCGTGATCACGATTCCCCGGGCGGAGATCCGCTGGCGCCTGGCCGCCGGGGAGTCCTACCGCATGCGCTTCACCGTCGGTCGCAGCCGCCTGAGCTGGGGAGACGGGGTGCTGTTCAACGCAGGGGACACGATCAACGGCGCCCGTCCCGGTGCGGTTGATCTTACGGCGGATACGCTCCGGGACGAGACGCAGTGGCTGACGGCGGGGTACTTCCCCCTCGGGCGTTTCGCGTTTCTCGAACCGGTACTGCTCCTGCCGGGGTACGACATGGAGTACTCCTCCGGTTCCACCGGCCGGACCGCCGACGATATCGACGACACCGCAGCCGGCGGACGCCTCCAGTTCAACCTCTTTTCGGTGAAAAGCGAAATCGGGTACCTCTACCGCGGGGAGGAGAGGATCCACCAGCCGTCGATCGCGCTCCAGGGGAATCTCGGCGTCGACTGGTACGCCGGCGTCTCGATGCGCCTCCCGGATCCGCCGGATGAGGAGCTGTACCTCTCCGGCGGGCTCGTCCATCACGGCTCGGGCCACCGGATCGGCTCGTGGTCCCTCCGCATCGAATCGCTCTGGGAACAGAAGGGTGAACGCCTTCACCTCTATCCCGAAGTGACCTGGGCTCCGAGCCGGCTCTTTTCGGTCTTCCTCCGCGGTACAGCGACCCCGGTGGTCGCCGCGGAGTGGCTCGAACCGGGGGATACCGACGCCTCCGGTGCCGTCGGACTCGCATGGACCCCGACAACGGGTCTGACGATCTCTCTGTACACCGTCGGGACCGCCGATCGGGGCAGATCCGCTCACCCGGAGATCGACGGATGGAGCGGCACACCCGAAACGGCGACAACAGGCGCAAACGCCGGTGATCTGCTCTTTACAACGGTGACCGCCGCGGTGTCGTACACGTTCTGATCGGGGCGTCGGTCTGTACGTGGACGTTCCACCCGTAAGGCAAGAGCCCCCACATCATCCCGTCGGTGCGACGTTTCGGTTCCGGCCGGACACCTTTGAAATCCCCGGCGGGATGTCGTATTCTGGAGACAGGTACGTTCAATGTCGCCAGACCGTGTTTCAGATGTGTTACGCCCCCTCCGCAAGGATCTTCTGTACCGCGTTCTCAGGGTAGGATGGATTCTCGCCCTCCCGGCGCTGATCACGGGAGTATACGCGGCGGTCCAGGCGAAGGATCACTTCATCCTGGTGGTAGATGCAGTCGCGTATGCCCTGCTTATCACCGCGTACCTGCTGGTACGCACCCGCTACCGAGCCGCCGCGTACCTCTTCTCCGGACTCACCCTGTCCCTGGGTATCATATTCGTCTTCACCCTCGGCACCCTCGGCGCGTCGTCGGTGTGGCTCGCTGCGGGGGTGATCAACACCGTTTTGTTCCTGAAACGCCGGGAGGCCTTCATCGCATTCTCCCTCGCCGTTGGTTCCCTCGTCGCGTCGACGATACTCCTCTACTACGAGATGCTCCCCTGGAGCATCCCGATTCATGGATGGATCGCCGTCACCGGTAGTTTCACCGGAATCCTGTTCTTCCTCGTTCTGGTGATCAACAACCTCCTTACCCGCCTCGCCAAGGGGGTGATCACCGAACAGCTCCTTGCCCGGGAGGTACAACATCGGGTACGGAACAACCTCCAGCTCGTTCAGAGCATTCTGTCGATAGAATCGAACAGCGCCCGGCAGGAGGAGACGGTACAGATCGTGGGCTCGATGATCGATCGCGTCTCGGCGATATCCCACTCCTTCGCAAATCTGGGACGGAACCAGGATACGCTGTCGGTTGATACCGTCGGCCTCTTCGACAGCCTCGCGGTGGAACAGCAGCGCCGGGGGCGTCCGCCGATCGCGGTAAAGATCGGTACCGCACCCGTGGCGATCCCCCTCGATATCGCCGCCCCCCTCGCGATCGTCACATCCGAACTTCTCGGTATCTTCACCGCCCCCGGCGCGGTCCTCGAACTGGCGCTTGAGACCTCTCCGGGAGCGTCTCCGGGCGAACAGGTTCTGACCGTTACGGTATCGGACCGTGG
>JBKHFT010000136.1:0-8540 GCA_046540055.1 Alkalispirochaeta sp. | reverse complement strand
CTCCGTCCCGGTCGGTCTCCGGTGTTCCGCCCCGGGCGACTCACGGTACTCCGTCCCGTGGGCGCAACACGACAAGGGTCTCGATGTGCGCCGTCTGCGGAAAGAAATCGATAAGGAGCATTGAATCGATCCGATACCGGGAGCCGAGGATGCCGAGATCTCGCGCGAGCGCCGCGGAGTCACAACTGAGATAGAAGATGTCCGGCGCCTCGGTTCCCGGATCAACGAGAGCGGCAGCGACTGCGGGGTGGATGCCCCCTCGCGGCGGATCGAGAAGAACGGTGCAATCGGCGCCCGCCACCACTCCGGCCGCCTCATCTCCCGCCGCCGGTTTCGCCGGTGCCGTTTTCACCGCGGTCTTCGCCGCCGGGGGTACCGTCGCCGCGCCACCGCCGGCACTCCCCGCCACCCACCCTTCGGCGGTCTCGTTCTCGACCGAGAGACGTACGTCGGGTGCAACGCTCGCGATGTTCCGCGCGATAAACGGCGTATTCCGTCGATCCGGCTCGACGCAGACGATCTCTTCAATCGGTGACCGATCGTTCCCCGGGAGAAGCAGCAGAAACGGAAGCAGCCCTGCCCCGGCGTAGAGGTCGATGACTCGCGTCGTCCGAAGCGCAGCACGAAGGGTTTCCCCCAACGGCGACAGTAGGCGCCGATTCGACTGGGCGAATCCGTCGATAGCGAACCGGAAGGGAACGCCATCGATATCGTACTCGGCAACGCGGTCGTGATCGCTCCGGAACCGGGTTGTTCCCGAATCGATGAGAGTTGCACCGGAGGGTCCCGTCTTCGGAATCACCGCGTTTATCCCCGCCGTCGCAACGGGGCACTCCGCTACCGGGACGATTCGCTCACTCCGTCGCATCCTGAATCCCGCGCCGTTGTTGCTCCCGTGAAGGCGCACTCGGCTGCGATACCCGTAGGGCTCGGAAGAGAGGATTTCGATCGTTTCTTCCGGGAGCTCGATCCTGCCCAACCGTCGAAGATCCTCGGCGAGGATTTTCCGTTTCCACCGGATCTGTTCGGTGTACTCGATATGCTGCCAGTCGCATCCACCGCAGCGCCCGAAGTAGGGACACGGCGGCTCAACCCGGAACGGGGATGCCTCGACAACGCGCCGGAGAGACGCGATCGTCACCCCCCGACGACGCCTCTGAAGGGATACCTCGACCGTCTCACCGGGGATCGCGCCGGGGACGAGGATCGTTTGATCGTCGGTGCGGACGAGTCCCGCACCGCCGTTGACGAGTTTTTCCACATGTACGACGAGATTCTGGTCGGGAATAACGCTTCTCCGGCGGCTACGCTTTCAATTTGTCGCTCGAAAGGATATACTCTTTTTCCCAGAGCCTTGTTTCGGGAGAATCGTACATGAAGCCTATGAAGCTCGCAAGTCTACCGACGATCAAGCGCCTGCCGTCGTACCTCCACATCGTGGAAGCGGCGGCACGGGAAGGTCGTGATTTCATTTCGGGTACCGTTATCGCAGAAGAGCTCGAACTCGAACCGATTCAGGTGCGGAAGGATCTCGCGATCACCGGAATCATCGGTAAGCCCCGGATCGGATTCCCCGTTCAGGAGTTGATCACCGCGATCAACACCTTTCTGCAGTGGAATCGCGTGCACAACGCGATCATCGTCGGCGCGGGACACCTCGGTTCCGCGCTGATGGGCTACGCCGAATTTCCCCGTCACGGGCTCCAGATCATCGGTGCCTTCGATCCCGATCCCGACAAGATCGGGGGGACGATCAACGGCGTCCCGATCTTCGGACTCAACGAACTGACCAATCGGATTCGCGGAAAAGAAGTAGACCTTGCGGTCCTGACCGTTCCCTCGGCGCACGCGCAGGAAATGTCGGACCTCCTCGTAGGTTGCGGGATCAAGGCGATCTGGAACTTTACCAACGTAAAGATCAAGACACCGGAGGACGTGATCGTCGAAAAAGAGGATCTCTCGTCGGGTTACGCCGTCTTGTCCGTCAAAATGAGGCTCTTTTCCGACTATACCGCCGGTTCCCTCTCGTCGACCCTGTCCGGGACCTCTTCCTGACGTCTCCACGAAGAGATACCCCTCGATGATCGATCCGGAGAAGACGCAGGAACAGCAGACGTTCTTCGCAAACCGTCTCAAGAAGAAGTTCAAACACCTCTGGAAGTACGCCCGCCGGGTCGAGACGAACGCGTTTCGCATATACCACCGGGATATTCCGGAGATCCCCTTCGCGGTGGACTGGTACGATGGGCACCTCCACATCGCGGAATACGCAAGACCTCACGATCGAACCGACGAGGAGCACGAGGAGTGGCTCGAGGGGATGATTGACACCGCAGCGCGAACGCTTACCGTTCCCCGGGAGCGCGTTTTTTTCAAACGTCGGGAGCGGCAACGAGGCGACTCGCAGTACGAACCGGTGGACCGCCGGGACTATACGATCACCGTCGAGGAGCACGGCCTTCTCTTCAAGGTCAACCTGTCGGACTACATCGACACCGGTCTCTTCCTCGATCACCGTGATCTGCGGCTGTACGTTGCGAAGGGTGTGAGAGGCAAGCGTTTTCTCAACCTTTTTGCATATACCGGCAGCTTCACCGTCTACGCTGCAGCGGCGGGAGCGTCGTCTACGGTCACCGTCGATCTTTCGAACACCTACATAGCCTGGGGGAAGGAGAACATGGAACTCAACGCCCTCGCCGGGAGGGAACACGAGTTTCGTCGGGGCGACGTTCTGAAAGAGATCGGCGCCCTCCGGGAGGCACGACGACGCTTCGACGTGATCGTCCTCGATCCGCCGAGCTTTTCAAACTCGAAAAACATGGAAGGCACATTCGACGTCCAGCGCGACCACGTGGGGCTGATCAACGAGTGTCTCGGGTTACTGGCCCCCGGAGGGCACGTCGTCTTCTCGACAAACAAACGCCGCTTCCAGTTCCATCGTCAGGAACTGAACAGCGGCGATATCAAAAAGCTCACCAGACTCACGATGCCCGAAGATTTCCGGGACACCAACATCCATCAGGTCTGGAGCATCGCGGCTCCGGCCACGGCGTCCCCCGAAAGCGGACGATCCCGGAGCAACACCGGGGCATCCCGGTCTACCAGACGATCCCGAGATTGACCCCCACCATCGTGGTGGGGCCGTCGGTGTCGAGGTAGTACATCAGCGGCACGTCGACTTTTACCGGACCGAGGTTGAGCCCCACCCCGGCGGTCAGTCGGGGCCGCAGAAACTGGGGGTTTCCGTCGGTACTGACACCGAGGTCGACGGAGCCGGGATCTACTTCGATATTTTCTTCCACTTCGGCATTCGAACCTTCAAAATCGATCTCCGATTCCGCTCCAAACAGGACCTCCGAACTCCCGAGGGCGATATCCACTCCCGCGCCGACGTTGAAGTCGAAGAGGTAGAGCACCCGTAAGCCCGTCGACGCCTCGAGGGGGATCGACCAGGACCGGGACTCGACCGTTGCCCCCAGCGTCGGTGAAACGGTGAGGGATCCAAGCTCCGCCTCGGCGTCATCATAACCGGCAGCCTGCGCTTGGGTATCGGAGAACCCGAAGTCGTCGAACGTCACGGACTCACTGAACGCCTCTTCCTGGACCTCGACACTGATCTCCGTCTTGTTGCTCTGGTAGTTGATCCCCGACCCGAGAGAGACGCCGCGCCACCGGAGCACCCCCGCCGCGATCGATCGGGTACCGATGATCTGGTAGTCTGCGCCGACACCGATCGTCGTCGACGTAAACGAGATATCATCGACGAGGTCACCCTCGGCAAGGTGAAAGTAACCGAATTTTCCGTTTACCCGCAGACGGTCGACCCACCTGCTCAGATTTACCCCGAACGACACGGTGATCGGCTGGATCGCCGCGCCGAAATAGGCGTCCCCTTCATCTTCGAAGTCGGTAAGGGAGTCCTCGATCGCCCCGGCGCTCGTACCTGGTGCGGCGATCGCCGCCCCGGATCCGACAACAAGGGCGAACACCCGGTAGTCCGAAAAGGAGCGCTGCGTCGCAAGGTGCGTCGATGCGGCACCGGCGTTGGCAAACGCCCGGGCCAGGTCGGTCTGGTCGGTAAATTTCTGTAAGTCCTCATCAGTTTCCAGTTCATCTTTGAGTTGATCTAACTCGGTCTGAAGATCCGCCGTTGGAATACTCTGCCTGTACACCGTAATCCCCGGCGCCTTCACCGTCACATCCAGCCCCTCCGCAGCAACTCCCGCGGTCACCACGCCGAGAATCGCGATCGCTATTGCCCCCTGCCTCATCACACGCATAGACGCCCCCTGAATTATTGAATACAGACTCTGTACCATAAGTGTATACCGCGGAACCGGGATTTCAAGGATTCTGCTTTTATTGGCCGCAGGCGCCGTGAGATGCGGTCTACAACGTATGGCGGCTGCGGCGGAGACGCTCTTCGATCTCCCGGACCGTCTCCATCGCCCATCCATCGTCACCGCGATGTGCATCGAGGACGATTCGCGCCGGACGTTCCTCGAGAAGGAGGATACGGTCGGCGACGGTATACACGAACGGGAGGTCGTGGGAGGAGATCACCGTTGTGACCCGGGCGGCGAGAATCGTTGAACGGAGGTACTCCGACAGCTCATCCCGGTGCGCCTGGTCAACTCCCGAGAGCGGCTCGTCGATGAGAAGCAGATCGGGATGGGCATAGAGCGCCCGGGCAAGGCCGACCCGCTGCTGCATCCCCCCGCTCAGTTCGTCGGGATACCGGTCCTCCTGTCCGTCGAGGTCCACCGTCCGGAGCGCCTCGGCAACCTCACGGCGAGCGTAACGATCAGCTCCCGGGAACGCTCGTCCCCCGGCGGTTCCGACACGGGAGAGGGCGACGTTCTCGGCGACGGTTCTCCATGGCAACAGCCGGGGCTCCTGAAAAACCGTCGCGGTACGGTACCCCGAGATCCCGGGAGTGGTGATCGTCCCTTCGTCGGACTCGAGGACGCCACCGAGGATACGCAGGATCGTCGTCTTGCCCACCCCTGAGGGACCGATCAGAGCGGTTACCTCCCCCGAAGCAAGGTCCACGTCAAAGTGGCGAAGGATCGGAATCGAATCGTCGCCGGTCCCCGGATCACGTATCGCCCCGTCCGCTCCGCCCGCTTTGGTTCTCTTTTTTCCTCCCGTCCGCCACGAAAAGGTCAGGTGTCGAATCTCTATCGCCGGAGCGGCCGGTCCCGATCGTTCCGCCCAGGACAAGCCGGCCGACCGGGGCAGCCGCCGATCCGTCTCGATGCTGTCGGTCGGGTGGTACCGATCGTTACCGGCCGCACCGTACCGACGAGCTCCCCGGCGTCGCCGCAGGAGGCGTTCCACAGCGCCGATCCCCCGGTCGGACAACCCGGCGAAGACGATCAGAACGATCGTCCAGGCGAGGACCGTCTCCGTTTCGAGGTAGAGGCGCGCCTCTCCCATCGCGGTTCCGATCCCTCGACGGGGTACGCTGATCACCTCCGCGGCGACGGTAACTTTCCAGGCGATCCCGTTTGCACTGCGAAAGCCGCCAAGAATCGTTGGCGTCGCCCCGGGAATCCACAGGTGTTGGAGTCGCGCCCTTCGGGAAAACGCGAAGGAACGCGTCATCTCTTCGAGTTTCGGATCGATACCCCGGACACCGGTGTACGTGCTTTCGTAGAGGAGGGGAACGATCATCATCAACGCGACAAAGGGAGGAACGGTGCCGCTGGTGAACCAGATCACCGCGACGAGTATGATCGAAATGAACGGGATCGACCGGACCACCACTACCGACGGAGCAACGATCAGCCGGACCGTTTCGTACCGTGCGGCGGCGATGCCGAGGGGAATCGCCGTCACCCCGGCGATCGCGAGAGCCGTTATCGTTCTGATGACCGTCGCGGCGGCGGCGGCAAGGAACCCCTCGGAACCGAAGAGCGCTACCGTCCGAAGAAACACGACTCCCGGCGGCGGCAGCGCCACGGCGAGATCGAGGGATCGGGCGGCCACCAACCAGACCCCGAGGGGCAGAAGGTATCCGGCACTCCGCCAGATCGATCTGCTCATCGAACCTCGAATTTGAAGTGTCGTTTCTTTCCCGCTTGCAGGAGAAGTGCACCGTTCACCTCGTCCCCCGTCGCGGGAAGATACGATGCGTCGATCACCGTCTCCGGGTCGCCCACCTTTTCGCCGTTGATACGGGCACCTCCCTGCTGCACCAGGCGTCGCGCCTCGCCTTTACTTCCGCACAGGTCGGCGCGCACAAAGAGGTCGAGTATCCCGATTCCCCCTTCGAGATCGGCACGAGGCAATTCCGCCGAGGGCATCGCGCCGCCGGATGCGGCACCGGCGGTCCCTCCGGCGCCGCCGCCGGTAAAGAGCGCACGCGCCGCCTCCCGTGCACGTTCCGCTTCCTCCCGGCCGTGGACCAGTGCGGTGATCTCAAGGGCAAGACGCTCTTTGGCGCTGTTGATCCCCCCGGCATCTCCGGCGGCAACGACGTCGCCACCTTCGGCACCGCCAAGGACGCCGTCGATCTCGTCAAGGCTCAGAAAGGTGTACAACCGCAGGAACTTTCGCACGTCCGCATCGGGAACGTTCCGCCAGTACTGGAAGAAGTCGTAGGGTGTGACTCGCCGGGCATCGAGGAATACCGCGCCCTTCTCGCTCTTGCCCATTTTTTTGCCGTCCGCACGAGTCACCAGGGGAAAGGTGAGCCCGAAGCTTTCGACCTCGTGCCCTTCGATCCGGCGGATCAGGTCGGCGCCGGCGACAATATTTCCCCACTGGTCGTCGCCTCCGATCTGGAGCCGGCACCCCCGGGTCTGGTAGAGCTTCAGAAAATCGTAGCTCTGCAGGAGCTGGTAGTTGAACTCGATGAACGAGAGTCCCTGCTCGAGACGCATCCTGTACGCCTCGAAGGTAAGCATCCGGTTGACCGAAAAGTGCCGTCCGATATCCCGGAGAAACTCGATGTAGTTCAGGTCCACCAGCCACTCGGCGTTGTTCACCATCGTGAACGTCACCCCCCGGGTCGCGAGAAAGCGATCGATCTGCTCCCCCATCGCGGCGGCGTTGGCGTTGATCTGCTCGACGGTGAGCATCTTTCGCATCTCCGTCTTCCCCGAGGGATCACCGATCCGGGCGGTGCCGCCACCGACGATCACGATACCGTTGTGGCCGTATTCCGCGAGGTGCGCCAGCGCATAGATCGGGATGAGGTGTCCGACGTGGAGAGACTCCCCCGTCGGGTCCACCCCGACGTAAAAGGTGACGGGCCCCTCGTCGAGGCGCTTCTCCAGCAACGCCTCGTCGGTACACTGGGCGAAGAAGCCCCGCTCTTTCAGACGCGCCAGGGCTCCCGGTCGATGGGTCACGGACCGGTTACCGTGGGAGGCTGCGGGCCGGGACGCAGGCCCAGATAATGCTGCTTCACCCGTCTCGACGCCTTCGGCGTGTGCGGTGTCGATCGCGTCTGCGTCTCTTCCCATCAGAGCTCAACCCTCCGGTACTCTTTCATCGCGGTCCGGATCGTCGGCACAAGATCGGCCGCGGGCACCCGAACCTGCTCCATCGAGTCCCGGTATCGGAGGGTGACGGTACCGTCCTTCATCGTGTCGTAGTCGATCGTGACACAGTAGGGGGTACCGATCTCGTCCTGTCGACGGTAGCGGCGCCCGATCGCTCCGGACTGGTCGTAGAACGTAGCAAAATCTTCGCGGAGTTCCTCTTCGATCTCCCGCGCCTTCTCCGGGAGGCCATCCTTCTTCACCAACGGAAAGACTCCGACCTGTACCGGCGCAAGTTTCGGGTGGAACCGCAATACCGTCCGCACGTCGTTCTCGCCGACCTCCTCCTCATCGTAGGCATCACAGAGCACCATGAGGACGCTCCGGGTCAGCCCCGCGGAGGTCTCGACGATATAGGGGATGTACCGCTCTTTCGTCTCCTCCTCGAGGTAGTTGATCTCTTTTCCGCAGAACTCGCTGTGCCGGGAAAGGTCGTAATCGGTACGGTTGTGGATCCCCTCGAGTTCCTGCCAGCCGAAGGGGAACTCGTACTGGATATCGAACGCCGCTTTCGCGTAGTGGGCGAGCTCGTCGGGCCCGTGCTCCTCGAAGCGGAGGCGATCCATCCTGATTCCGAGTTTGTCGTAGTACTTCATCCGCTCCGCTTTCCAGAACTCGAACCATTCGTCGTCGTCCCCGGGTTTGACGAAGTATTGCATCTCCATCTGCTCGAACTCGACAGTGCGGAAGATGAAGTTCTTCGTTACGATCTCGTTCCGGAACGCCTTCCCGACCTGGGCGATCCCGAAGGGGATCTTCACCCGGGAGGTCTGGACCACGTTCTTGAAGTTCACGTAGATCCCCTGAGCGGTCTCGGGACGGAGGTAGACGGTACTTCCCGAGTCGGTCGCAGGGCCGAGGTGGGTCTCGAACATCAAGTTGAACTGTCGCGGTTCCGAGAGGGGATTCCCGTTGGGACTCGTCTTCGTCTCCCGCTGTTCTTCAGTGAGGTGGTCCCACCGGTACCGCTCGTTGGTGACGGTATCCTCT
>JBKHFT010000135.1:0-8566 GCA_046540055.1 Alkalispirochaeta sp. | reverse complement strand
CCCCGGAGAGCGGGGTGGGTGCGGCGGCCCCGGAGGCGGGCCGCGACGGGCGCGGGTGGGTGCGGCGTCCCCGGAGGCGGGCCGCGACGGGCGCGGGTGAGTGCGGCGGCCCCGGAGGGCGCCTCCGGGGACCGGGGAACCCCTCGGCGCACGGTGCGGATCAGCCCGGCGCGGCGTACGGTCCCGTACGCCGGTCACCTCACCCTGTCAGTCAGCCCCGTGCGCCGGTCCGCATCTCTACCGGCTGCAACTCCTTGTCGATCTCGCCGACATAGAGCGCTCTGGGGCGGAAGAGGCGCTGCTCGTGCTCCCGCTGCTCCAGGATATGAGCAAGCCACCCCGAGGCGCGGGCCGCCGCAAAGAGGGGCGTAAAGAGGACGCTCGGGATGCCGAGCATCCGGTACACCGCGCCGGAGAAGAAGTCGACATTGGGATAGATCGGCTTGCCTTTCTCTTCCATGATGTTCCGGAACGTCTGCTCTACCGTCTTCAGGATCTTCAGGTAGGAGTCGTCGCCTTTCTTCTCGGAGAGCTCCTCGAGGAATCGTTCCATCACGATCGACCGGGGGTCTTTCGCACGGTAGACACGGTGCCCCATCCCCATCACCTTCTCTTTCCGGGCGAGTTTGTCCTTGACGTACTGCTCTGCGCGGTCCGGCGATTTGATCTGGTCCACCATCGCGATCACCTTCTCGTTGGCGCCGCCGTGAAGGCTGCCATAGAGGGCACCCATCGCTGCGGAAATGCTCGAGTAACAGGTGCTCTGGGTACTCGCAACGACCCGGGCGGTAAAGGTGCTGGCGTTGAAGCTGTGTTCCGCGTGGAGGACGAGGCACGCGTCCATGATCTCCCCTTCCCGGGGATCCGGCTCCTCACCGTGGAGCATGTAGAGGAAGTTTGCACCGTGGTTCAGGTCGTCCCGGGGAGGGACGTAGTCGAGGCCGCTCCGGAACCGGTGGAGGGCGGCGATGACGCTTGCGATCTGCGCCACCTGGTGGAGGGTATCCCGACAGTTGCAGTGGGGACCGTGGTGGATCTTGTGCTCCACATAGCCGCTGAGGTAACTCACCACCGACTGGAGCAGCTCCATCGGATGGGATTCGGAGGGGAAGTTCCGGATCATGTCGAGGATCGGTTGCTTCAGGTGTCGTCCTTCCCGCATCCGTCGGCTGAAATCGGCGAGCTGGTCCTTCGTCGGCAGTTCGCCGTTGAGGAGGAGATAGGTCACCTCTTCAAAATCAGAGTTCGCTACCAGCGTGTCGATCGGATACCCGAGGTAGTAGAGCTTTCCTTCTTCTCCGTTGACCTTGCAGATCCTGCTCTCCGCGGCGATGACCCCTTCGAGACCCTTCGGATACTCCTGCTGCTGTACACTCATTGTTCTTCCTCCTCAGTTTTTCGCGTGAATCATCCGGCCGCCTACTCCGAGGGCGGCCTCTCGCACCACTTCCGAGAGCGTCGGGTGAGCGTGGACGGTACGGGCGATATCCTCGGCGCTTCCACCGAACTCCATCACCGCGGTGACCTCGCCGATTAGATCGCTCGCCCAGGGCCCGACGATGTGAGCCCCGAGGATACGGTCGGTCTTCGCGTCCGCCAGGATCCTCACCATCCCCGCCGTCGCGTCCATCGCGAGGGCGCGACCGTTCGCCACGAAGGGGAAACTGCCCGTACGATAATCTACTCCTTCCGCCTTGAGATCGTCTTCTTTTTTTCCGACGCTCGCCGCTTCGGGCCACGTGTAGATCACGTTGGGAACCTTCTCGTAGTCGACGTGCCCCGCCTTTCCGGCGATCCGTTCCGCCACGGCGATCCCGTCGTCCTCCGCCTTGTGAGCGAGCATCGGACCGGCCACGATGTCACCGATTCCCCAGATCCCCGGAACGGTGCTCCGTCCCCACTCGTCGACCTTCACGCGGCCTTTCTCGTCGAGTTCCACTCCCACCGACTCGAGGCCGGCTCCGGCGGTGACGGGGCGGCGACCCACCGCGACGAGGACCTTGTCCGCGGTAAAGGAGACCTCGCTGCCGTCTTTTTTCGTCGCCGACAGAGTAGCTTTTCCGCGACTCACCTTCACCCCGGTGACCTTCGTCTCCAGGTGGAATTCGAACCCCTGCTTCGAGAGCTCCCGCTTCATCGTCTTCGCGACGATCGAATCCCAGCCGTTCATGATCTGCGGCAACACCTCCAGAACCGTCACCTTCGCTCCGAGGCGGGCCCAGACGCTCCCGAGCTCCAGCCCGATCACCCCGCCCCCGACGACGACGAGCTCCTTCGGTACCGATTCGAATGCGAGAGCCCCGGTGGAGTCGACCACCGTCTTTCCGTCGAAGGGAAGAAAGGGCAGTTCCACCGGCGCCGACCCCGTCGCGAGAATCACGTTCTCCGCCGCGATCGTCGTTGTCATGTCCGCGGAGCCGGGGCCCGCGACGATCCGCACCGCCCGGGCCTTCTCGTCCTCGGCGGTCCCGATGAGCTGTCCCTCCCCGGTGTAGACGTCGACCCCGTTCATCTTCATCAGGGAGGCGACGCCGCCGGTGAGCTTCTTCACCACCCCGTCTTTCCGCTTCATCATCGCCGGGACGTCGATCTTCGGCGTTCCCAGGGCGATTCCGTGGGATGCCGCCTCGTCCCGGGCGCGGGCGAAGAACTCGCTCGAGTCGAGGAGCGCCTTCGAGGGGATACACCCGATATTGAGACACGTCCCGCCGAGGGTTTCCCGCTTCTCGACGATCGCCGTCTTCAGACCCAGCTGACTCGCCCTGATCGCCGCGACGTACCCGGCGGGTCCCGCGCCGATCACCACCACATCGTACCGTTTCACATCGTTACTCATTCAGCGCCTCACAGTCCCAGCAGCATCGCCGAGGGGTCTTCGATCTGGCCCTTGATCCGGTTCAGAAAGCCGATCGCCTGCTTGCCGTCGATAATGCGGTGGTCGTAGGTCAGCGCGAGATACATGATCGGCCGGATCACGATCTCGTCGTTTACTACCACCGGTCGCTTCACGATCGAGTGCATCCCCATCACCGCCGTCTGCGGCGGACTCGGGATCGGTGTGGAGAGCATGCTCCCGAAAACACCGCCGTTGGTGATCGTGAAGGTTCCTCCGGTGAACTCGTCGGGGAGGAGCCGCTTTGCCCGGGCGCGATCGGCGAAGTCGACGATCTGTCGCTCGATCTCCGCAAAATCGAGGGTGTCCACGTCGCGAAGGACCGGCACGAGGAGCCCCGCGTCGGTGGAGATCGCCACCCCGATGTTGTAGAAGTAGTTGTAGATGATCTCCGTCCCGTCGACAAACGCGTTCACCGCCGGAAAGTCGATCAGCGCCCGCTGCGCCGCTTTCACGAAGAAACTCATGAACCCGAGGCGCACCCCGTGGGTCTTCTCGAACTGCTCCTTGTGACTCCCCCTGAGCTCCATCACCGCGCTCATGTCCACCTCGTTGAAGGTAGTCAGGTGAGCGCTCTGTTGCTTGCTCCGGACCAGGTTCTCCGCGATCGTCTTGCGGAGGTTGCTCATCTTCTTCCGTTCCTGCAGTTGGGAAGGTTGAACTGACGTTCCCCGGGGCGCCGTTCCGCCACCGCCGGCGGTGCTCCCTGCTCCCTGGGCCCGATTTCCAGGGGACGGAGGACCACTCGCGGGGGACGGAGGCGCGGTCCGGACGGTTCCAGCCCCGCCGGCGGGGGACGGAGGAACCGATGTGCCGGAGGAGCCGGTAAGATACGCCTCGACATCACCTTTGGTCAGGCGTCCGTCCTTCCCGCTGGGAGGGACGGAGGAGGCAACGGTCGCCGCATCGAGGCTGTGCTCCTCGAGAATCCGCCGAACCGCCGGGGAGAGAGCATCGTGGAGTTCGGCGTCGCGGGACGCGGCTCGGGAAGCTTGTGCGGATTCCTCCGTCCCTGCTGCGGCGGCGCCGGCTTCGACTCCGGAGGATTCGTTGGTGTCGGGCCGGGCGTCGGCGTCACCGGAATCGGCATTTCCCGAGGGGGCGGCCGCGTCGGTGTCGATCTCGGCGATCACCGTGCCGATCTCCACCTCGGTGTCGGCGGCGACCTTGATCGAGATCACTCCGCTCTCGGTGGCGGTGATCGGCAGTGTCGCCTTGTCCGTTTCAAGCTCGCAGATCTCGTCGCCGTCCTTGACGTAGTCGCCGTCGCCGACGCTCCAGGACGCAAGGATTCCGCTGGTGATCGATTCCCCGACCTGTGGTACCTCTACCGCGTGTTTCATCTCGTGGTGTCTCCTTTTTTGCCTCGTTGTCTCGGTTTCTTGCCGGCCCCTGAGGGAACCGCCTCCGTCCCCGGTGCAGACGATTCTTTGTCTGCAAGAGCGTCCTCTGCCGGAGCGTCCTCCGTCCCCGACGTCGGAGGGGCAACCGACCGGAACGCTTCGGTGAGGAGCGTCTCGAGCTCGCCGGTGTGTTTCCGGAACGATCCGGTCGCCGGAGACGGACTTGCCTTGCGCCCGGCATACTCGATGTTTTCAAACCCGACGATATCGGCGAGGCGGTTCTGTACAAAGCGCCATGCGCCGCGGTTTCGGCTCTCTTCCTGTACCCACACGACCCGGGAGGCGGTCTTGTAGGGTTCGACGACGCGGAGGATCTCGTCGTAGGGCCAGGGATAGAGCTGTTCGATCCGGACGATCGCGACGTTCTTTACGCCGAGATCCCGGCGTCGGGCGTCGAGATCGTAGTACACCTTGCCGGAGCAGAAGAGAAGCAAATCCGGCTTCTCCGGTCGCCGGGGATCGTCAAGAACGGTCCGGAAGTATCCGGTGGTGAGATCCGCCAGAGTCGACCGCACTTCCTTGTGACGAAGCAGGCTCTTCGGGGACATCACGATCAACGGCTTCCGGTAGGGCTGGTGCATCTGCCGCCGGAGGAGGTGGAAGAACTGCGCCGGTTCTGTAGTGTTGACCACCTGCATGTTGTCTTCGGCGCAGAGCTGGAGAAAACGCTCGAGGTGGGCGCTCGAGTGTTCCGGTCCCTGTCCCTCGTATCCGTGGGGCAGGAGCATCACGAGCCCGGAGTTCCGGAACCATTTACTTTCGCTGGAGGAGATAAACTGATCGATGATCACCTGGGCGCCGTTGACGAAGTCCCCGAACTGCGCCTCCCAGATCACCAGGATATTCGGCTGTGCCAAAGAATACCCGTAATCGAATCCGAGGACGGAGAACTCCGACAGAGGACTGTCATAGACGCTGAACGTCGCCTGCTTCGGGGCGAGGTGCTTCAGGGGAGTGTAGTACTGCGGCGTCTCCTGCTCAACGTCCCACCACTCCGCGTGGCGATGGCTGAAGGTGCCCCGGCCGGAGTCTTCTCCGCTGAGGCGGATCGGAAAGCCGTCATCGAGGATCGTCGCGAAGGCGAGAGCCTCGGCAAAACCCCAGTCGATCCCTTCTCCCCGTTCGAGGGCCTTCGCCCGGTCCTGCACGAAGCGGTTCAGCTTCGGATGAAGGTGAAACCCATCGGGGACGGAGGTAAGAATCGTACCGAGACGGCGCAACCGCTCTTCGGGGACCCCCGTTTCTACCGGATCGTGTCTGTATTCGTGCTGGAACTGCGTCCACTCTCCAAGTTCGAAGGCGTCGTCGCCGTCTGAACGGTACCCGCTTTTCGCCATCTCGAGCTGTTCCTTGAGTACCCCGCGATAGCGATCGCGAAACGCCTGTTGCTCGTCCGGGGACCAGACGCCGTTCTCGGCGAGGCGAGCACCATAGATCTCCGGCGCACTGGGGTGGTCTTTGATCAGCTTGTACATGATCGGGTGCGTGTACGAGGGTTCGTCCGCCTCGTTGTGACCGAGGCGTCGGTAGCAGAGGATATCCACTACCGCATCGTAGCCGAACTTCTGCCGCCACCGCATCGCGAGGTCCACGGCGCGGACGATCGACTCCGGATCGTCGCCGTTGGCGTGGAAGATCGGGATCTGGATCGTCTTCGCCAGATCGGTGGCAAAGAAGGTGCTCCGGGCATCGCGACTGGCCGTAGTAAAACCGATCTGGTTGTTGATGATGATATGCACCGTGCCTCCGGTGCGATACCCTTTGAGCTGACTCAGGTTGAACGTCTCCGCAACGACACCCTGACCGCTGAACGCGGCGTCACCGTGGATCAGGACGGGGAGTACCTTCTTGCGGTTTACGTCGCCCCGGCGCCGCTGGATACCCCTCGCCTTCCCCTGTACCACGGAGTCCACCGCCTCAAGATGGCTCGGGTTGGCCACAAGGGAGATGTGGATCGTCCGACCCGTATCCTTGTCGACATAATCGAAACTGTGCCCGAGGTGGTACTTCACGTCCCCGGTACCACCGAACTCGTGAGGTTGTTCCGCGTCGATGAACTTCGCGAACGTCTCCACCGCCGGTTTTCGCAGGGCGTTGGTAAACACGTTGAGGCGCCCCCGGTGGGCCATCCCGATCACGATCTCCTGGAGCTTCAGTTCCGCAGAGGTGTACACGAGGTAGTGGAGTGCCGGGATCAACCCTTCGCCGCCTTCGAGGCTGAACCGCTTCTGCCCGAGAAAGTTGGCGTGGACGAAGTGCTCAAACTCCTCCGCCTTGATCAGGTCCTTCTGGAACCGGATCTTCTGCTCCCGGGACCAGTCCCGGCGGTGCTGCTCCCGTTCGATCTTCTCGAGGAGCCACCGCCGCATCACCCGGTTCTTGATATGGAGGAATTCAACCCCGAGGGTAGAGAGGTACGTCTCTTTCGCCCGGGCGAGGATATCCCTGAGGGGCATTCGATCGGGCTCGAAGAATCCTCCTGAGGAGAACTCGGTATCGAGATCACCGTCACCCAGACCGTACGCCTCGAGAGAGAGGCTGTCAAAAGCGCCCTCAACGGTGATCCGCATATACCGCATCGCCGGGGTCTCGTACGCCTCAAGGGGATTGATCCGCGCATAAATCGCGCCGACGTCACGATACGCCCAGAGAAGGCTCTCAACCCGGGACTGCTTGTCCCCCGCCTGCTCAAGGTACGGCCCGGCGGCGCGACCGATAAAGGAAGTCCGCCCCGCGGCTGATGCGGCGGCAGTTCCGGACGCGGCTGCAGTAGCGACGGCATCGGAGACACCCGTTCCTCCGGAGCCGGTAGCCAGACCGCTTGCGCCTCCGTCCCCGAAGGCGAGCGCTTTCCGGGAGGTTCGCGCCGCAGCGGCGGCGAGGGCGCTCACCGTTTCCTCCGTCCCCCCGGAGATGCTTCCGGCGGCGTCGCCTCCGTCCCCGAGGCGTTCGAAAAACGTTCGCCACTCCGGCGGGACCGATCGGGGATCCTCGCGCCACGCGTCAAACAGCTCTTCCGCAAAACCGGTGTTGGCGATTCCGACTGGTTCCATTCATTCAGCCCCTTGCGTTACGTACAATGCAACAAGCCGCGACGATAGCGTCGCGGCCTGTTCGATCCGGGATGATTCCGGCATTTCTTCTTGAGTAAGACAGTCAATTTCAACGATCGACCCGTTCATCTGCGTGGCTCAGAGTTTCTGCTTCAGGAGGTCCGGGATCTCGTCGGGTTTGTTTGCTACGGGAACCCCCGCCGCTTCGAACGCCTGTACCTTCGCTTCCGGGGTACCCTTCCCGCCGGAGATGATCGCTCCGGCGTGGCCCATCCGCTTGCCGGGAGGAGCGGTCCGTCCGGAGATGAACGCTACAACGGGTTTGGTCATCTTCGTCTTGATGAACTCTGCGGCGTGCTCCTCGTCGTCACCGCCGATCTCGCCGATCACAACGACCCCGGCAGTATCCGGGTCCGCCTCGAACAGTTCGAGGGCGTCGATAAAGCTGGTCCCGATCACCGGGTCACCACCGATACCGACGCACGTGCTCTGTCCGAGGTTGTGCTTCGTCAGGTTGTACACCACCTCGTAGGTGAGGGTTCCGGAACGGGAGATCACCCCGATATTGCCGGGGAGGTGGATGTGGTAGGGCATGATCCCGATCTTGCTCTTTCCGGGGCTCACGAGGCCGGGGCAGTTCGGACCGATCATCCGGAGTCCCTGCTTCTTCACGTAGTGGTACGCCTCGAGCATCTCGAGAACGGGGACTCCCTCGGTGATCGTGATGATCAGAGGAACCCTGGCGTCAGCCGCCTCCCGTACCGCCGCGGCGGCGAATTTCGCCGGAACGAAGATCACCGTCGCGTCGATACGGTGATCCTTCTGGGCGTCCTGTACCGAGTTGTACACCGGCACCTCGTCCATCTTCCGGCCGCCCTTGCCGGGGGTCACGCCGGCGACCACTTTCGTACCGTCCTTGACCATCTGCCGTGCATGAAACGATCCGTCTCGACCGGTGATGCCCTGAACCAGAACGTTGGTTTCTTCGTTAATCAGTATGCTCATCTCTTCACTTCCCTTCTTGTGTCCGTCGTCGATCGGTCAGGACGCCACGACCTTCTGTACCGCGGTACTGAGGTCGTCCGCCACGGAAAACCCTTTCTCTTCGAGCATCGCCCGTCCCTCTTCCTGGTTGGTTCCCACCAGGCGGATCACCAGGGGTACCTTGATGTCGATCTGATCGGTGGCCATGATGATCCCCTTCGCGATGTCGTCGC
>JBKHFT010000134.1:0-8621 GCA_046540055.1 Alkalispirochaeta sp. | reverse complement strand
CACTCGTAATGAGCAGGTCCTCGGTTCGATTCCGAGGCTTGGCTCGATACCTGTACAACCCGCCGGTCATCCGATCGAGCGGGTTTTTTCAGCTGTTCAATATTGAACTGCGTTCTGCGGAGTCTTGTACAGTAGACGGCAGGCGCACTACCGGCTCCCAGGGAAAACGATCCACCCCCTGACGAATCGTCGCCGAAGTCGCAATACCTGTACTACAATAAACCCATGGATTTCATGGACCTCGTTGAGCTTCGTCGCAGTGTTCGGGCGTATCGGGACGACCTGGTTCCGCCGGAGATCGTCGACTCGTGTCTCGAGGCGGCGCGCCTCGCGCCGTCGGCCACCAACTCACAGCCCTGGCATTTCGTCGTCGTCACCGAAGGTGATGCCCGGCGAAAGATCGGCGAGTGGTCACGCCTTCCGGGAAACCGGATGAACGCTTTTGTGGAAGAAGCGCCCGTGATCGTGGCGATCGTTGCGGAACCGCCGCGACTCGCTACCCAGATCGGCGCCTTCCTTCAGAAGACGCCGTTCTATCTCATCGATATCGGAATCGCCGCAGAGCATTTCTGCCTCCGTGCCGCGGAGGCGGGTCTCGGAACGTGCATGATCGGGTGGTTCGACGAGAAGAAGGTAGCATCCCTGCTGCAGGTTCCGCGCGGCTCCGGTCTGCAGAGAAGACGGGTCGCCCTGCTTATCACCCTCGGGTATCCCGCCGACGAGCCCCGGGAGAAGAAACGCCACTCCTTCGGTACAGTTGTGAGTCGTGAGCGGTACGGAGGGTAAGAAAGAGGGGGCGTGCAGACGCCACGGTCACCGTGAGCGCCGCGGCGTCCGCCTGGCTGCGGTACGGGTTATTCCACCAGGTACGAATCGAAACGGTATATCTCCAGGTCGTCTACCCACGCTTCGTAATGGTACTCGAAGCTTGCGTATCCTTCAGTGGGTAGCTCCGGTGGAACGGTGAGAGACTTCCGGAGAACTCCGTCAACAAAGAGCCGATACTCACCGTCATGGAGAATGATTACGATCTCGTGCCACGTACCGGGACGCAAATATCCGGATTCGCTGAAGCTATCATATACCTGGTTCCCTTTGTCCCAAGCGAAGATGTGTGTGTTCTCCTGGCGCAGGATCGTTGCGAGACGGGTATGTCCGCCGGTGTAACGTTCGAGCATATTGAAAAACAGCTCGGGACCGGTCTCGGTCACTTTGAGGTGAAACCGGGTCATCGAACTCATCCCGTAGATCATGTTGATCCTGACCGCCTCACCGCTACCGACCGGTTTCATGTGGAGTACTCCGTCATCAACCCTTGCCGTCGGGGAGAGTAATTCGATCGTGTCGTCAGCGCTGCTGAAGTCGGTGGAGTACGTCGACTCTTTCCCGGAGAACTCGTAGTTCTCGAGTTTCATCGACGCGCAGCCTCCGAGGAGAGTGAACGCAAGAATAATCGATCCTGCGCGTATACCGTTTCGTACCATCTGGTCTACCTCCGGTGTTTCGGATTCCCCGTTGGGGTGAATTCAGATTATTGTGAGGGTATCGTATATAATCAAAATTATAACCTCATTACAGTTTTCATGGCGAAAAATTTCTCACCGCTCCGGACACATACATGGCACAAAACGCTGCTTCCCCGGGTACCCTGCGAGCCGTGTGGGGCCCGACAGAACGCCTGCCAACTCCGCAGACCGAAGTTCGAATTGACGATCATCGTGACGTTAATCCCCGGTGTGTGATGCCGATACTAAAACCATGGTGCGAGGAGTGTTTACCGCCGCGAGCGGTATGGTTGCACAACAACATCGTCTGGACGCGATTTCGAACAATCTTGCCAACGCGAATACCGTCGGCTACAAGCGGGACGTTTCGGTACACAAGGCGTTTCCTGAGCTGTTGCTGCGCCGAATGGGGGACGACGGCGTGATCCAGGTTCCCTATGCGGGAGATCCTCTGGGCAGCGTGGACAAGGCACCGGTGACCGGTCGTCTGGGCACCGGAGTTGAACAGAATGAAGTGTTCACGATCTTTGAACAGGGTGCGGTGCGGCAGACGGAGAGCCCCTTCGATGTAGCCCTCGAGGGAGAGGGGTTTTTTGTGGTGGATACTCCCTACGGGGAACGGTACACCCGGAACGGCAGTTTTACGATCGGACCGGAGAGTCTGCTGGTGACGCAGCAGGGGTATCCGGTACTCGGCGCCGACGGCAACCCGATCGAGGTGAAGCTCAACAACTTCGTGATCGACGAGGACGGGCGAATCTTCTCGAATCAACGATTCATGGACGACCCGGACCGTCTGGTGCAGATGCTTGAGAACGAATGGGACGAGACGGTTGAGATCGGCCGGCTTCGGGTGGTCGGCATGGACGAGTCGCGGTACCTCCGTAAAGAGGGAGCAAACCTCTGGAACACGACCCGGGAGAGCGGTGACGCGGTAGATCTCTTTGAAGGAGAACGCCCGGCGGTGCTGCAGGGGTTTCTTGAGGAAGCGAACGTAAATCCCGTCGTCGAGATGACCCAGATGATCGAGGTAAACCGCGCGTACGAGGCGAATCAGAAGGTGGTGCAGAGCCAGGATCAGAGCACCGCACGCCTCCTCAACGAGGTGCTGAGAGTATGATCAAGTCGGTAACAGAAACGGGGAGTAGAACGATATGATGAGATCACTGTGGACCGCAGCGTCCGGAATGGTCGGACAGCAGTTCAATATCGACACGGTGTCGAACAACCTGTCCAACGTGAATACCACCGGGTTCAAGCGCAACCGCGCCGATTTCGAGGACCTCCTCTATCAGACAACCCGCACCGCCGGAACTCCCGCGACGGAGCGTACCCTGGTGCCGACGCCGGTGCAGGTCGGCCACGGTGTCAACGTTGCAGGGTCGTCGAAGCTCTTCCAGCAGGGGAGCCTCCAGAACACCGGAAACGTGACGGATGTCGCGATCGAAGGGGAGGGGTTCTTCCGGGCCCTCGACTACGACGGAAACTACGTATATACCCGGGACGGCGCGTTTCAGATCGATTCCAACGGGCAGCTGGTGACGAATAACGGCCTGCGAGTCGCTCCGGAGATCATCATGCCCCCCGAGTTTATCCGTGAGAGCGTCACCGTCACCCAGGACGGGCAGGTTCTGACCGAGATTCCCGGGCAGGACGACCCGATCCAGGTTGGACAGCTTCAGCTCTACCGTTTCGTGAACCCCTCCGGCCTGAGTGCGACGGGACAGAACGTGTTCCGCGAGACCGCCGCGAGTGGTGAAGCGATCGGCGGCACACCCGGCCTCGACGGAATGGGGCGGACACGCCACAAGTTCCTCGAGATGTCCAACGTGTCGGTGGTGAGCGAAATGGTGAACATGATCGTCGCTCAGCGCGCTTACGAGATGAACAGTCGCGCGATCCAGACGAGCGATACGATGCTCGGCATCGCCAACGGTCTGAAACGGTAACGGTCCGGGATGAGGCGAGTTGAGGGGAGTGCCGCATGACGGGGCGCTGCCGGGAGGTAAACGATGAGTGATGTGATGGGCCTGACAAACGGATCGGGGAATCTCGCGCAGTTGCAGCTGCAGAACCTCCGGTACGACCTGCCGGATGGTACCGATGAAGATCGTCTGCGCACCGTCGCGGAGGACTTCGAAGCGATCTTCATCAAGCAGATGCTCGAGAGTATGCGAAGTACCCTGGACCCGGAGAATCGCCTCGTCGATACGGGAATGGCGGGGGAGATCTACGAGGATATGCTGTACGACGAGTACGCCCAGACAATGGCGAAAAGTGGTGGTTTTGGATTGGCCGATATGATTGTGAATCAGCATCGACCGTGATATATTCAGGGTACGTATAAAAAAGAGTACGTCCCCCCTCGGTTTTGTACAAAAAACTATACAATAATGTGCCCGCCGGAAATGGCGGGCTTTTTTATCTGCATATGGTATAATGACTTGTCGCAATAATCTCACGTTATTCGGTTCTTGGCACGTAACTTCCATCATCATGAGGGGAGAATATCGTATGGCCAAGAAACGGATCGCCGGTGAAAACCAGACTGACGCGCTTCAGGCGTACTACAACCAGATTCGACAAAGTCCCCTTCTGTCCGCAGATGAGGAGCATGCTCTCTCCCGACAAATCCTCGCGGGAGACATGGACGCCCGGAAGATTCTGATAGAAAGCAACTTGCGGCTTGTAGTGAAGATCGCGAAAGCGTATCTCACCCCGGATGTTTCGCTTCTTGACCTGATCCAGGACGGCAACCTGGGACTGCTGAAAGCGGCGGGTCGGTTTGACTACCGAAAGAACGTCCGTTTCAGTACCTATGCGGCGTGGTGGATCAAACAGGCGATCACCCGGTCCCTGGCAAACCGTCGTCGGACGATCAGGCTGCCCCACCGGAAGGAGGGGGCGCTGAAACGGATCCAGCGGGCGTACAACTTTCTCAGTCAAAAACTGATGCGCTCGCCGTCGGTGGGAGAGATCGCCGAAGAGGTCCGCATGGACATCGATGAAGTGACTGAGATCATGCACATCGCGATCACGCCGGTCTCCCTCGATTCGGAGATCAACGATGACAACGGTACGATGATGGATATCATTGAGGACAACTCGTTCTCCCCCGATACGGTTGTGATGGAACAGCTTCTGAAAGATGCAACACACGAGTGTATCGATGCCCTCAAAGAGCGGGAGCAGCAGGTCCTCCGCTATCGTTACGCCCTTGACGGTGGGGAGCGGTATACGTTGAAAAAGGTATCCGACGCGATGGGGATATCCCCCGAAACGGTGCGTCAGATCGAGATGCGGGCGATCAAGAAGCTCCGCCGCGACGCCGATTATCTGAAGGAGATGATGGCGAACTGACGCGGCGGAGGGACATGAAGCGTAGTTTATATATCGGGGTTCTCGCGTTACTTCTCGTCGCAAGCGTTTCGGGGATCGCGTTACTTCTGGAGACCGACGGGACGGTCGAGGCATCCGGTGAGATCGGCGACAGTGGTGACGTCGAGGGTGGTGCCCGTTATCGTGAAGGCGATGGTGCCGGTGATCGCGACGACGGTGGCGACGCCGGCGACGAACGTGGCGCTCCGGATGCGGACAGCGGCGAAGTCACCGGCGGGGACGGACCGGTGCGGTACGATCCCTCGTCGATCACGCGGGATAATCCTCGCATCTATCTGATCCTCGATGACGGTGGGCACCGCGTTGATGACCTGCGGGCGTTCACTCCCTTTCCCGGGGTATTCACGATCGCCGTACTTCCGTACCTCGAGCACAGCAGAGACGTTGCGCGGATGACGGTCGCTCTGGGGCACGAGCTTATCCTCCACCAGCCGATGGAAGCCCTCGGAGGGAACGACCCGGGACCGGGAGCGATCTTCACCACCTACGACAATCCCCGGATCAGACGCGTCCTGCGGGAGAATCTCCGACAGTTTCCCGACGCGATCGGGGTCAACAACCATATGGGAAGCAAAGCGACCGGTGATGAGCGGGTTATGGCCGAGGTGGCATCGGTTCTTGCGAACCGGCGACTCTTCTTTCTGGACAGTCGTACGATTCACACCAGCGTGGCCGATACCGTTGCCGTCGCCGCGGGCCTTCCGGAGTTGCGACGTGACGTCTTTCTCGACAACGTGCGTACTGACGAGGCGATCTCCGAACAGATCGACGAGGGGCTTGCGATCGCCCGGGAGAAAGGATACGCCGTGCTGATCGGTCACGTGACCTCCCCCGAGCTTGCCCGAGTGCTGACGGACCGGTACGATGAGATCACCGCGGCGGGGTACATCTTCGCTCCCTTGAGTGAACTCGTCGCTACGCAGACACGTCGGATAGCACATGAGAATTCTGGGAATTGAAAGCTCCTGCGATGAAACATCGGCGTCGATCGTCCGGGACGGTCGCGTCATCGAATCACTGATTATCGCCTCACAGACCGAGATCCACGCGAAGTACCACGGAGTTGTGCCGGAGGTCGCAAGCCGCGCCCACGTCGAACAGATCCTGCCGGTGGTGGAGGCTGCGATCGACCGGGCGGGGGGCGGGACGCCCGACGGCGTTGCGGTGAGCAACGGTCCGGGCCTGACCGGTTCCCTTGCGGTAGGGCTCTCCTTCGCCAAGAGTTACGCCTGGGCACGGGGCGTTCCCTTTGTCACGGTGGACCACATGCACGCCCACGCCTACGCGGCGTTTCTGGTCGACGCTCCCCGCGGTACGGCGGTGGCAACAACGCCCGTCGAGTACCCCTACCTCGTCGTTCTCGTCTCCGGCGGCCACACGATGATCGGCGTAAGCCGAGGCCCCGATCTCCTCGAGGTTCTCGGTACGACGGTAGACGATGCGTGCGGTGAGGCGTACGACAAGGTAAGTGCCTTTATCGGGACCGGATACCCCGGAGGACCGGTGATCGATCGTCTTGCGGCGGACGGAGATTCCCGGGCGTGTACCTTTCCGCAGCCGAAACTGAACCACGCGAACAGTCGGTACGATATGTCGTTTTCGGGATTGAAGACGGCGGTGGTGCATCAGCTCGACCGCTTCTGGAACCCCGCCTATCCGCGCACTCCGGAACACCTGGCGGCGGCGTTCCAGAACGCCGCTATCGGGATGATCATCGACCGTGTTCGCAACGCGATCGAGGACACCGGGATCCGGCGTGTGGTTGCCGGGGGCGGCGTTGCATCGAACAGCGAGCTTCGTCGGCGCCTCACGGGGCTCACGGTATCGGGAACGGGGAGCGCGGGCGATGACGGCGGAAGGGCGGAACCGGTTCAGGTGGTTATCCCGCCGCCGACGCTGTGTGTCGATAACGGGGCGATGGTCGCGGGCCTCGGAGCGGTGCTGCTGGCACGGGGCGACCGGAGCGGGTGGGATACCGGGGTCTACGCTCGGGTCGCCGCGTTCCGCGGCCGCGGGTGACGCGGGTGTGACCGGCGGCAGCGCCAGGGCACCTGATGCGAGATGCGACCCGCGGGTGTGACCGGCGGCAACGCCAGGGCGCCTGGCGTGACGTGCGACGCGGCGGCGGGGCGCCTGACGCGAAGGGCGACCCGCGGCGGCACCTGACTCGCCGCGGGGGCACTTCCGACTATCGCCGCGTCCGGGAGGGCGTAAAATCGTCGGCGAGTTCCTTCAGATCCTCGTTGTCGGGAAAGAGCTTCGGCATCGACGGGACCGGCTCGTGGATGATCTTCGTTGCGCACTGAGATACCGCCAGGGAGTACTGACTCTGAGGATAGGTGAGCAATGTGGGACTCCGGTCCAGGGGGCTTCGTGATGCGAGCTCGTCCTGCGGAAGATAGGCAATAAACTCGATATCGCTCTGAAGGTTGTTCTTGACCACCTGGCGAAGGCGGCCGCCGAGGCGGATGTCCTGGGAAGTGCGCCCCATATTCATCACCACCCGAGGGCGAAACTCCGTCAGCGCCTCGGCGGCGATCCGTCCGCTCTCGGGGTTTTCCTCGCCGATCTGGGACACCAGCGTCTGGAGCGACTTGTCCTGGCCCTCAACCCTCTCCTGCATGAAATCCAGCACCCGTTGCCGCTCCCGGCTCTTTCCCGGAAAGCTGCGCTGAAGGAGGCGGAACATCGTCGCTTTCAGAAACGAGTACGCGTTGAGAATCGCCGTCGTATCCGGAGTGGTGACGATCAGACCGGCGCGACTGGTCAGGAAGAAGTCGATCGTGTTGTAGGCACTCCCGGACCCCAGATCGAGAATCACGTAGTCCGCGGTGAGTCCCTCCAACTGGGTGAGGATCGCGAGCTTTCGCCAGTACGGCAGGTTCGCGGTACCGCTCAAGAGGCCGTCGCCGGAGATAAAGAAGAGGCGCTCCTGTTGTGTCTCCACCACCAGCTGCTCCAGCGTCTCTACCTGGCGATTGATAAAGTGGCCGATCCCCATGTGGCGATTCCGGATGCCCAGAACGGTATGAAGATTGCTGCCCCCAAGGTCGAGATCGATGAGAATCACCGTCTTGTTCTGCTGGGCGAGAGCGATACCAAGGTTTGCCGAGAGAAGCGTCTTGCCCACTCCTCCCTTGCCGCTGGCGATCGGGATTCGATACTGCATAACGTGACCGATACTATACCATAAGATTGACCCGTCGCCGCACCCCGGCGATACTATCGGCATGGAACATGACGCCCCCATGGGACACGACGGCCTCGCCCGACACGACGCGATCGTCGACGGAGCGATCCGGAAAGTACCGGATTTTCCCAAACCGGGAATTCTTTTTTACGACCTGACGAGCCTGCTTGCGACGCCGGACGCGTTTGCCTACACCGTCGACCGGATGGAGGAGATCTACCGCGACGAACCCCTCGATGCGGTGGCGGCGATCGAGGCGAGGGGATTTCTACTGGCTGCGCCCTTCGCGTTGCGGAAGCACCTCCCACTGGTGCTGCTCCGGAAGAAGGGGAAACTCCCGCGTACCGTCCGCAGCCGTGAGTTCCAGCTTGAGTACGGTACCGACCGCATCGAGGTCCACCAGGATGATGTCCCCCGGGGGGGCCGCGTTCTTGTCGTCGACGATCTGATCGCCACGGGGGGCACCGTCGAGGCCGCCTGCGAGCTGATTGAAGAGGTGGGGGCGTCCGTCGCCGGCGTGTTTGCGG
>JBKHFT010000133.1:0-8679 GCA_046540055.1 Alkalispirochaeta sp. | reverse complement strand
TCGACGACAATTCCTTTGTCACTCGCGTCGCCGAAGAGACCGAGATATATCGGCCGAGAATCGAGGGTGTGTTGCGGAGGCTGGAAGGATGATACGATGGGCTCTGGTGATCCTCCTCTCCGCCGTCGTGCCGCACTTCCCTGGTGCACAGGAGATTCACAGTGAGCATTTTTACTTCGGGATGCCCGGGGGTACCCCGACGGAGAACGACCTGATCATCCGGGACCTCTACGCGTTGAGTGCCAACGGGACGACCCGTTTCGCCGACTGGGTCGCCTACCGTCTGACCCCGGCGGAGGTATGGGGTGACCTCGATCTCGAGCGGGAGTGGCGCGCCGACCCGTGGCTCGACGACGACGAGCGCCTCGAGCCGTCGGGTCCCGACGATTACGGCGGCGCCTACCGCGCGTATCGGTACGACCGGGGCCACCTCGCACCGCTGGGATCCTTTGTGGGAAGCCCTGCCGCGTCGAGCGTCAATTACTACTCGAATATCGTCCCCCAGACCGCCCAGCTCAACCGCGGACCGTGGCGGATACTGGAAGAAACGGTCCGGGAGCTGGTCCTGGAGTATCATGAAGTGTTCGTCGTCGCCGGGACGCTCTACGATGGGCCCGCGATGCCGGCGCTCCCGGAGGCAGACGAGGAGCACACCGTTCCGACGGGGTTCTGGAAGGTCGTTGTCGTTCCTGCCCTGGGTGACGAGGGGGTCGGAGCGTATATTATGCCGCAACAGGGATTCACCGAGGGGGACCCCGCGGGGTTTCTCACGAGTATCGACGAGGTCGAGCATCGGAGCGGCCTCTCCCTTTTTCCGAAGCGCACCGACGCAGGGTGGGAACGGCTGGAACGAGAGACGAGCACTCCCTCCTGGGAGTAACGCCTCCACCCCGGAGGGAAAGGGAGGTATATTCCCACCGATGCACAGCGAATATCTTGAAGCGAAGCGCAGAATCGACGACCGTTCGATCAACCGGCGCGTCTGGGACCGTTTCCTGCGTATGTCGGAAAGTGTAGCGAGTGAGGTCGCCGGACTCCGGGTGGCGGAGCTGGGAGCGGGAAGCGGTACGATGATCGACCGCCTCGAAGAGTGGGGTTGGTTCGCAGGGGTCGCGAGGGGATCGGCGGGGATCACCTATCACGCCTACGAGGTGAACGACGAACCGTTCCCGCTGTTGCAGGGGCGTCTCGCGGCGGCGAAGGAACGCGATCTCATCGTGGACGCCCTGGCGGTCTCCGGAGACCTCCGGACCGTATTGATCGACGAACCCTACGATATCATAATCGCCCACGCCCTGATCGATCTCTTTCCGCCACAGGACCTTCCCCGCATCCTGGACCGTTTTGCCCGGTCCGGAACGATCATCTACGCCTCGATCGTGTTCGATGGAACGACCCATTTTGAACCGGAGCTCGACAGGGATCTCGATCGCGAGATCCTTGCCGCGTACCACCGGTCGATGTCCGGGGGATTCGCCCGGCGGCATATCGTCGGTCTTACCGACGCAGGGTACACCGTCGTCGATGCAGGGTCGTCGGACTGGGTGGTGGTTCCCCGGCGGTCCGGGTTCCGGAGGGAGGAGAAGACGTTGATCGCGACGATTCTCGATATGCTGACCTCCTCGGTGGGAGCGATGACCGACCGGGGGGAGACCCAGTTCTCGCGGGACGACCTTGCCTCCTGGGTCGCCCGTCGTCGGGAGCAGGCGGCTCAGGGGTCGCTGTGTTTCGAGGCGCACCAGCTCGATCTGGTGATACGGCGATGAGTGCCGGAGGGGGGCGGAGCGAAGGAGCTCCGACAAAGCGGCGGGATAACCGGACCGTCCGGAAGGTTCGATACACCCGCTGGACCTGGACGATCTCGCTTCTCATTGTGGCGGTCACTGCGGGAGCGCTGGCGGGACCGATCTCCTACGGGACGAGCGCCGTTGTCCTCGGGGTTGCAGGCGGCGTGTTGCTCGCTTCCCTTTTCGCGTTTGCCCGGGAGGGACACCCGCTGCCGAACGCGATCACCGCGCTTCGGGGCGCCGCCGCGGTTGTGCTGCTTCTGTGGAGCGCGACGGGTGAAACCGGCGCCTCGGCGGATGGTTCCGGTACGTTCCGGGGTGTCGCATCGGCCCTTGCCGCTCCGAGGGGGAACGGCGAGGCGTTATTACCGACAGCGACGCTCTGGACCCTCTTCCTGGTATTGGCCCTCGTAGAGGTGAGTGACTTTTTCGACGGTCGAAGCGCCCGACGGTTTGGAACGACCGGCTTCGGCGCAGTATGGGATATGGAGAACGACGCGTTCTTCACCTTCGCCCTCTCCTTTACGGTGTGGGGCTTCCTGGGGTTTCCGCCCTTCGTTCTGGCGATCGGGTTGATGCGGTACCTGTATTTTCTGATTGTTCGGGTTCAAGGAGATCCCCCGGTCCATCCTGCAGCGTACAAACTCTTTGCCAAGAGCGTTGCTGCGATCCTTGTGGTCGCATTGATCGGAGCGTTCGTTCCCGTCGTGCCCGTGAAGGTGCGGACCGTTGTACTGGCAACCGCTCTGGCGCTGCAACTCATCTCCTTCGGATGGGACCTGGTTCTGCACCGGCGATCCCGAAACGGCAGGGAAGGCGTGGTACATGGGGGATAGAGGTGCCGCGAACGTACCTCGTCGGCGGGCACGGCGAAATCTGCTCCTTCTCGTTGCAGGGAACGGCGTGTCGACCTTCGGGAACGCTGTATATCTGGTTGCGATCGTTCTGTTCCTGAAAGAGGAGTACGGATCGGCGTTGCTTCTCGGGGCGTTTCAGTTTCTCGCGCTTATTCCCGGCTTTCTGCTTGCGCCGGTGAGCGGGGCGTTGATCGACCGCCTCTCCCGACGGGGTGTGATTATCGGTACCGATCTCTTTCGGGGAGCTGTTATGATCATCGTGGGAGTTCTCATCCTGCGCCCCGAATGGCGCTCGCCCCCGATTATTCTCGGGATGGCTCTCGCGGCGGGAGCCGGTCATGCCTTCTTTGTGCCCGCTGCGCAGGCGTTGATACCCGAGATAGTCCCGGTCGGAGAGCTCTCCCGGGCGACGGCGTTTCGTGCGGGGAGCAGTCAGCTGTTCAACATGGTCGGAAACGCAGTCGGCGGAGTGCTCTACGTGGCCCTCGGGGCTCCGATGGTATTGCTCCTCAACGGTGTCACTTTTCTGGTGTCCGCCGTCCAGGAGTCGTGGATCGACGTTCCCGCGGCGTCTCCCGTCGAGGCAGGCCGGTCCCTCAGGGGTGACGTCCTGGAGGCGCTCGTCTTTCTCCGACGACGCGGTGATCTGCGCAGACCGATCCTCTCCCAGGTCGGAATGTTTCTCCTCTCTCCGGTGTTTCTGCTCTCTTTGCCCTTTCTCCTGATCGACCGTCTTGGAGCGGGGGAGTCGGTTCTCGGTTACCTCTTTGCCCTCGGTCTGGCGGGGGGGATCATAGCGTTTCTCGTTCTCGGACGAGTGCACCCGGACCGGTTGATATCTCGGCGTTTCGGTACGGTTGCCTACGTTGCGTTCGGGGTGATCCTTCTCGGCATGAGCGTCCACCAGAGTGTGATCGCCCTGGCGATTGCGGCGCTTATTGCGGGAGGGGCGGCGGGAACGGTGTACCTCACGGCGACGGTGACGCTCCAGCGCCGCAGCCCGTCGCGGATGCACGGGCGGCTCTTCGCGGTGATGGAGGCGGGAAGCGCGGCGGCGGCGCCGGCGGCGTATCTCGTCACCGGATACCTCCTCGATCTGCTCGGTCCGACCCGGGGTGAGGTGTTGTATCTGGTCACCGGTCTCGCAGCGATCGGGTGGGCCGGGTATCTCGCGTTCAGAGCTCCCGGCGAAGGACGGGAAGAACCGAAGCGATCGGCGCGTTGATTCTGATCGATGCGATCGAGTCCGCCCGGGTCGTTCCGAGGTTTATGATCACCAGGGGCTTCCCGTGTTTCACCGCGTAGTCGGCGAAACGAAACCCGGAATAGACCGTCAGTGACGACCCGAGGACGAGAAGGATCTCGGCATCAGCGACCCGGCGGAAACTCTCGGCGACCCGTTCGGCGGGCACGCTCTCCCCGAAGAAGACAACGTCAGGCTTGAGAGTCCCTTCGCACCGGTCGCAAACCGGGACGGCGAAGTGGTCTGTTGCCTCCGATGGAAGCTCGGCGTCACCGTCGGGTGCGTATTCGACGGTGTGTTCCAGCCAACCGGGGTTGAGTTCGAGGAGCCGCCGTTGCACCTCGGACCGGGAGGTGATATCGCCACATTGCATACAGCGTACCCGCGACAGACCGCCGTGCAGTTCGGTCACGTCACGGGATCCCGCCGCCTGATGGAGCCCGTCCACGTTCTGGGTGATCAGTCCCGTGATCACCCCCCGATCCTGGAGGTCCGCGATCGCGAGATGCCCGACGTTCGGCGTTCGCTCCTCCATGAACGACCAGCCGAGGCAGCTTCGTGCCCAGTATCGTCGGCGATGTTCCCGGGAGCGGAGAAACTCATGGTACTGTATCGGGAGTCGTTTTCGAAGTGATCCGTCCGGACCACGGTAATCGGGTATTCCTGAGTCGGTACTGATTCCGGCGCCGGTCAGGACGCAGATCGACCTGCCCCGTACGATACGGAGCAGGTCGTCCAGAGCTGGTGCGGTGGTACTATGCGCACCGTCCAATTCCGGCTCCTGTCGCCCCTGCGGGAAGGTATCAGTGGTGGTGCGAACCGTCGTGAACGTGGCCGTGGGCGACCTCTTCTTCCGACGCTGCCCGGATCCCGTTGATCGTTACGTCGAAATGGAGGTCTTCCCCTGCGAGGGGATGGTTGCCGTCGAGGGTGACCTCGTCGTCGCCGACTTCGATTAGGTTCACCACCATCTCCTGGCCGTCCTGCGACTGGGCCCGGAACTGCATTCCCAGCTCGAGTTCACCCTCGGGAAGACGGTCCCGGGGTACCGAGAAGACGAGCTCGTCCCGGCGCTCGCCGTATCCTTCGGCGGGGGATACCGTGGCGTCCACCGTGTCTCCCACCACCTTCCCCTCCAGCTCTTTTTCGAGTCCCGGGACGATATTCTGATGGCCGTGGAGGTACGAAAGATCACCGTGGTCTTCAGACGAATCGATCACCTCCCCCTCGGCATTTTTCAGGGTGTAGGCGATCGTGACGACCGCATCTTTTTCGACTGTCATATCTGGCTCCTTCAATCCTATCGGTGCGGACGGATCGGCAATAAAAAAGCCGGGCGTTCCCCGGCTTGAGTCACATTCATAGGTATTTGTTGCGCGAACCGAACATCCTGTTGCCCATCAATGTACGGTGACCGTCTCGGGATGTCAAGGCGCTCTCGAACTACGCCTCCATACGGTGCGGCATGTCCGGCGCCGGTGCTCCTGTTCCATTCTCGCGCACTCGCTATTGCACCCCGATCTGGAACGCCGTCATCGCGGCAACAGCGATCGTCACCACCGAAGCGACCTGTTCTTTCGGGGCGTCGGCGATCGCGTCGGGGATCAGCTCGGAAACCACCATCCAGATCATCGCTCCGGCGGCGAGACCGAGACCGACCGGAAGGAACGGCTCGAAGACCTGGACGAAGAGGAAAGCCGGAACTGCGACGAGGGGTTGAGGGAGGCTCGAAAAGATCGCCCACAACGCCGCTTTCCAGGGCTTCACCCCTTTCGGTATGAGAACGAGGGCGATCGCGAGTCCTTCCGGGATATTGTGCACCGCGATCGCGAGGGAGATAAAAGCGCCGAACTCGCGGCCACCGCCGAAGGAGACTCCGACTCCGACGCCTTCCGCGAAGGAGTGAAGGGTCATGACCCCGACGATAAGCAACGCCTTTCTTGCGTCGGCGCCGCGCAGTTCGCCTACGGAGACCTCGCTGTTGTGGTTGAGGCGCACCTGACTCAGATAGATGAACAGCAATCCGATGAGAATTCCCAGAACGGTTCGGGGCATCCCGTACTCGATACCCTCGTAGATCAGGTTGAAGCTTGCGGCGCCCATAATACCCGCCGCGAAGGCTCCCGCGTATCCGAGGAGGCGGCGGGACAGCTTTCGCCGGAAGAAAAAGGGGATCGCCCCGAACCCCGTTGCTACCGCGGTGATCATCGCGTAGATAAACACCACCACTACTTCAGGCAGGCCGCTCAGTTGCATGGGATTGTTCCTCTTCCGTGTTGTGCTCTTTGCATCGAGACCATAAACTACTGCCCTGATGGGGCGTGTGCAAGGGGTTTTTTCGAAATTATTCGGAATCGTTCTTATTTCTTCCGTGGGGGGTTCTCTCTTCGGAGAGCCGATATCCGAATCCGATCCGGCGATTCCGATCGAGGTGCTTTCGCCGGTCTCGACGAAGGGTGAATTCCTTACGGCGAGCCGGGAACCGGGATCGGCCCTCCGGATCGCCCTCGTCCAGGTCGCGGTGCGAGAATCGGTGTACGCCGACCGGACAGCGTTCACCGAACGGTTGCGGGCGGTCCTTGAAACGGCGGTCGTCGAGGGAGATGCGGAGTTCATCGTCTTTCCCGAGTATGTGAACGTATTTGCCCTCCTCGATGAATACGCTCCGGAGATACGTCGTTCGGACACCCTTGAACAAGTCATAACGGACGCAGGATTGCGACTGCCGACCCCGACGATTCTTCGCCGGGAGGTCCGGAAAGAAACTGTCGCGATCCGCCGTATCTGGGAACGCCTCGCCCGGGAGTACCGCGTCTGGATCCTCGCAGGGACCGCCTTCGTCGAGGCGCGGGATAGTACGGTACGGAATCGGAGCTGGCTCTTCTCGCCTGCAGGAACCCTCGTACACCACGTCGACAAAGCGTTCCTGACTCCCTTCGAGAACGGCCTCCGACTCACCCCGGGCGCAGTCCCTTCGGGGGCTCCCTTTGAGATCGACGGGGTGACCTTCGGCGTGACGATCTGCCGGGACAGCTACTTCGATGTCTGGGAAGAACGGTACCGGGAGGTCGATGTGTGGCTCGATATTCGTGCCAACGGCGAAGAGTGGAACGAAACGGTACGCCGTCGGTTTGACGGCGCCCTGCCCGAGCGGGTAGCGCAGACTCCCGTCGGGCTCGGCCTCAGCACCAGCCTCAACGGCGAGTTTCTCGAGCTGTTCTGGGAGGGACCGGCGTTTCTTGTCGACGACGACGGCCGGCGTGTGTATCAATCGCCGGAGATCGACGGTGACCGGATCGTAATCGTGCCGGTGGTGCCGGGGGGACCGGCAGACCGTGAACGTCGGGGCCGCTGACTTTCCCTCATCCCGGAGTGGGTTTATACTACCGGTATGACCGATCAAGCACAAAAGACTCCACAACCCTGGGATTTTCTCGAGGAGTACCGAGGTTCTCATTTTGACGGCGAGTGGCCGACGCTCCCGCAACTCTTCGAAATCACCACCGGTCGCTTTCCGGATCGCCCCTGTTTTACCGTCTACGAGGGGGAACGCGTTTCCCTCACGTACCGGGAAGCCCACGGGAAGATCCTTCGTCTGGCACAGTATCTCCGGTCGATCGGGGTCGATCACGGAGACCGCGTGGCGATAACCGGAAAGAACAGCCCCGAATGGGCGGTCGGGTACCTTGCGACCCTTTTCGCCGGCGCCGTCGTCGTTCCCATCGATTACCAGCTCCACGATGACGAGATCGCAAACCTGATCGGTGCCTCCGGGGCACGGGTCCTTCTGATCGACGAGGAACGGTACGACCACTTCACCGGCAGCGCCTCCCTCCCGAAGGTGAAACACGTCCTCAGCCTTGCGCCATCCCGGGAGAAGTACGTTTACGACCTCGTGAGCGAGAAAGAGCTGCCGGTGACGCCGGCAACGGTCGATGACCTTGCGGCGATCCTTTATACCTCGGGAACTACAGGCTCACCGAAAGGGGTGATGCTCACCCACAAGAACTTCGTCTCCGATTGTTTCCTCGCCCAGGCGAACCTCACGATCTACTCCGAGGACGTCTTCTACGCGCTTCTTCCGATTCATCACAGTTACAGCATGCTTGCGGTGTTCATCGAAAGCTTCTCCGTCGGGGCGGAGACGGTGTTCGGCAAGCGGATGGCGATCTCCCAGATTCTGCACGATCTGAAGGATGCGAGGGTAACGATGTTTCTCGGCGTCCCGCTGCTGTTCAACAAGCTCCTCGGGGGGATCATGCGGGGGATTCGGGAGAAAGGTGCCGTCGTGTACGGAATCATCCGGACCTTGATGTGGATCAGCGGTATGGTCAAGAAGACCACCGGACGCAACCCCGGGAAGAAACTGTTCCATTCGGTCCTCGAAAAAGCATCCCTTGCATCGATCCGGATCTGTATCTCCGGCGGTGGTCCCCTCGCACCCGTTGTGTTCCGGCAGTACAACCAGCTCGGGATCGACTTCGTCCAGGGATACGGGCTCACCGAGACCTCGCCGATCCTCACCCTGAATCCGAAGGAACACTACAAAGAGACGAGCGTCGGACGCATCATTCCCCGGGTGGAGATGAAAATCCTCGATCCCGACGAACGCGGTGCCGGAGAGATCGCGGTGAAGGGACCGATGGTGATGTCCGGCTACTACAACATGCCCGAAGAGACCGCCGAGGTGTTCACTGAAGACGGTTTCTTCCTCACCGGAGACGTCGGATACCTCGACCGTGAAAACTACCTCTACCTGACGGGGCGCGCAAAGAACCTGATCGTCGGTGAA
>JBKHFT010000132.1:0-8928 GCA_046540055.1 Alkalispirochaeta sp. | reverse complement strand
ACGAACTCGATCTGTCGTCGGGGAGCCGACGAAGCGACGGCGATCTTCCACCCCTCCCGGGCGAGGGTCCGCACCGTCTCGAGAGCCCCCGGGACGAAGGGAACGCGACCGCTGAACAGCTCCCGGCCGTACCGTTCCTGTTCAAGGGCGATCCACTCCTCGATCGTCAGCCCCGCATTCTTCCAGGGCCCGGGATGGGCGGCTGCAATCGCGCGAAACATATCGATACTGCTTGTCCCGAGGTATCCGTCGTGCTCGTCCGGCGTTACGGGAATACGGTGTTCCCGGAAGAGCGATTCCTCCACCACCCGGTGAATCGGTTCGCTATCGATGAGCACCCCGTCCATGTCAAAGATGACCGCTTCCATACAGAGGAGTATACCGAAGCCGTAGTGTGCATGGGAGGTATGGTGGTGGTCCTCTGCCTTCCTGTGCTATAATCACAGATCATTCTACAAGGAGAATCTCATATGAAATCACTTGTCGACCAGGTACAGGAAACGCTCCTGATGGGCCCCGGGCCGTCCTCGGTGCCCCCTGAAGTATACAAAGCGCTCTCGCAGTACAGCCTCGGCCACCTCGATCCGTACTTCATCAAGATCATGGATGCGATCAAGGGGCAGCTCCGGGAGGTGATGAAGACCTCGAACAAGATCACTCTTCCGATGTCCGGTACCGGTAGTGCCGGGATGGAGACGGTTCTGGTGAATCTGATCGAACCGGGGGACAACGTTCTTGTTCTCATCAACGGCGTCTTCGGAGGCCGGATGAAAGAGATCGCCACCCGTCTGCGCGCCGAGGTAGACGCACTCGAGTTCGAATGGGGAACCCCCGTCGTTCCCGATGACGTGAAAGCGCAGCTCGCACAGAAGAAGTACAAACTCGTCGCCGTCGTCCACGCCGAGACATCGACGGGTGTGGCAAACCCCGTCGAGGAGATCGGGAAGCTCGTGAAGGAGCACGGCGCACTCTACATCGTAGATGCCGTCACCAGTCTCGGGGGTATGCCGGTACTCGTCGACGAATGGGGCATCGATGCGCTGTACAGCGGGACCCAGAAGTGTCTCTCCTGTCCTCCCGGCCTCTCACCGGTCACCGTGTCGGAGCGCGCCGCCGAGGTGATCCGTAACCGCGGCAGCAAGGTGCCCAACTGGTACCTCGACCTTTCACTCCTCATGAATTACTGGGAGGGATCGACCCGGGCGTACCACCACACCGCGCCGATCAACATGAACTACGCCCTCTACGCGGCCCTCAAGGTTGTTCTCGACGAAGGCCTCGAGAACGTCTGGAAGCGCCACGCCGACACCCACCGGTACCTCATCGATCGCCTCGGTGAACTGGGGATCACGATGCTCGTTGACGAGCAGTACCGCCTGCCGATGCTCAACGCCGTGGTGATCCCCGAAGGGGTCGACGACAAAGACGTGCGCAACAAGCTCCTCAACGACCACCGCATCGAGATCGGCGGCGGCCTCGGCGACCTCGCCGGCAAGATCTGGCGTATCGGTATTATGGGCCACACCGCCCGGAAAGAATCGGTGGATCGCCTCGCCGACGCACTGAAGCAGATCCTGTAACGAACAACCACGGCCCCCCTCTGGGGGGGCGCCAGGCCCTCGGGGCAGCTTCCGGCCGTCTCGGGGGGCGTCCCCGGGGCAGCTTTCCGTCCGTTTCCTGGGGTCGTTCCCGGCCGTTTCGGCGGGTCGTCCCCGGGGTCGCAGTGCCGTTCCTGGAGCCCTCGGGGCCGAAGGGCCCTTCCTCGCTATTTCGAATTACAAATCGGCAATTGTTTAGTATACTTCTCAGTTATGAAACCGACGATTATTTATACTCACACCGACGAAGCCCCGGCACTTGCAACGTACTCGTTCCTTCCGATTCTCCGCGTCTTTGCCGACGCGATCGGGGTGGACGTCGAGAAGCGTGACATCTCTCTCTCGGGGCGCATCCTCCAGACTTTTTCGGACTTCCTGAAACCGGACCAGCAGGTACCCCGGGACATGGCGTTTCTTGCGGATCTCGTCCAAAAACCGGAGGCGAACATCATCAAACTCCCGAACATCAGCGCCTCTCTGCCGCAGCTCTCGACGGCGATCGCCGAACTTCAGGAGCAGGGGTACGCCGTACCGGACTACCCGATGGAGCCGAAAGACGACCGGGAGCGGGAGATCAGGGCGCGGTACGACAGCATCAAGGGTTCTGCGGTAAACCCCGTTCTCCGGGAGGGCAACTCCGACCGCCGCGCCCCCCGGGCGGTCAAGGAGTACGCCCGGAAACACCCCCACTCGATGGGTGAGTGGAGCGCGGATTCGAAGTCCCACGTGGCGAGCATGCCCGACGGGGATTACTTCGGCAGCGAGCGCTCCGTAACGCTTCCCGCCGCTACGACGGCAACGATCCGGTACATCCCCGACGGAGGTGAGGCGGAACCGCTCCGGGATGCACTCGAACTTCAGAAAGGGGAGGTGATAGACACCGCGGTGCTCCGGAGGGACGCCCTCAGAACGTTCATCGCCGAGCAGATCGCCGACGCGAAGAAACAGGGGGTCCTGTTCTCGATCCACCTCAAGGCGACGATGATGAAAGTCTCGGACCCGATTATCTTCGGCCACGCCGTGGACATCTACTTCCGGGAGCTCTTCGAGACGTACGCCGACACCTTTGCCCGCCTCGGAATCAGCCCGAATAACGGCCTCGGTGACCTCTACAAGCGGATCGAATCCCTCCCCGCTGCCGAGCAGCAGGCGATCCGCGACGAAATCGACCGCGCCTTCGCCGACGGTCCCGACGTATCGATGGTCGATTCCGACCGGGGGATCACCAACTTCCACGTTCCCAGCGATTTCATCATCGACGCGACGATCCCCGCCGCGATCCGCACCTCCGGCAGGAGCTGGGCCCCCGACGGGTCCCTCCAGGACACGAAGTTCGTCATTCCCGATCGCTCGTACTCCGGGGTGTACCAGACGGTGATCGACGACTGCAAGGCGAAGGGCGCCTTCGATCCCCGGACGATGGGGAGCGTCTCCAACATCGGACTGATGGCGCAGAAAGCGGAGGAGTACGGTTCTCACGACAAGACGTTCGAGATTACCGGACCCGGCCGCGTGGAAGTGGTCGATGCCGACGGAACGGTTCTTATGGAACAACGCGTCGATACCGGCGATATCTTCCGGATGTGCCAGGTGAAAGACAAACCGGTACAGGAGTGGATCAAGCTCGCCGTGAACCGTGCCCGAGCAACCGGAGCCCCGGCGATCTTCTGGCTCAACGAGAATCGCGCCCACGACGCGGAACTGATCAGGAAAGTCCGGGAGTATCTGCCCCTCCACGACACCGCGGGGCTCGACATCTCGATCCTCGCCCCGGAAGAAGCGACGAAAGTAACGGTTGACCGCCTCAGAAAGGGACAGGACACGATCTCCGTCACCGGCAACGTACTCCGGGACTATCTGACCGACCTCTTTCCGATCCTCGAGCTCGGTACCAGCTCGAAGATGCTCTCCATCGTACCCCTTATGAACGGCGGCCGCCTCTACGAAACAGGTGCCGCCGGGTCGGCACCGAAGCACGTCCAGCAGTTCGTCTCCGAGGGTCACCTCCGGTGGGATTCTCTGGGAGAGTTCCTCGCCCTCGCGGTCTCTTTCGAACACCTCGCGGAATCGACCGGTCCGGGGACTGCGAAAGCGATGGCCGACGCCCTCGACCACGCCACCGGGCGCCTCCTCGAAGAGGGCAAGTCACCCTCACGAAAGGTGAACGAACTGGACAACCGCGGAAGCCACTACTACCTCGCCCGCTACTGGGCCGAAGCCCTGGCAGAGGGGACGGAGGACAACGCGCTTCGGGAGCGCTTCGCCGGGCTTGCTCGAGAACTCGCCGGAAAGGAGCAGGAGATCCTCACGGAACTTGCGACGGCACAAGGCTCACCGGTAGAACTGGGCGGCTATTACCATCCCGACGAGAAGAAGGCGGACGCGGCGATGCGGCCGAGCCCGACGCTGAACGGGATACTGGAGCAGTACCGGGGGCGGTAGCATACCCGAATAAAAAAGGGGCGTTCCTCGCGATGAGGAACGCCCCGATATGTTCTGCACCAATAGCCGGTTACTTCTCGTGCTTCTCTGCGTAGTCGTAGATTCGCTGTACCTTCGGGGCGCTGCGTCCGTTGGTGTCGAAGTTCCCGGTGTTCTCGAAATAGACTCGCGCCATCATTCGGGCGACCATATTCCCCGTAACCTGCTGCCCCATTGCGATGAGATTCGCGTCGTTACTCAGCGCCGCGCGCTCCGCCTGGTACGCGTCGGTAACCAGCGCGCAGTACGCACCGGGCACCTTGTTTGCAGCGATGCTCGCACCGATGCCGGTACCGCACATCACCACTCCCCGCTCGTACTCACCACGCACCACCGCCTCGGCTACATCGATCACCACGTTTGCGTAGATCGGATCGTCGGAACCGAAATCGGTCAGCTCGTGGCCCATCTTTTCGAGCTCTTCAATCACCTCTTTCTTCAGGGGCGTCGCGTTAGGGTCACATCCTATAGCAATTTTCATCGTGTACTCCTCAATTGTTTCCTTTGTCAATAAACTGCTCGTTCAGCGTAACAGGCGTACCGAAATGATCACGGTTGCGAAAAAAACTGTCAAGATGGAGTACCCATTGTCGCCAGGCCGTTCCCGCCTTTGTCGGGAGATCCAATACCTCGCCGCGCGTTCTCCCTCAGTACCCCGGGTACGACAACGCGCCACTCTGGTCAACTCCGGCGGGCTCTTCTATAGTAGGAGAGGTGGACGCACTCAGAGACCTTCTCGCCCAACACGCCCTCTTCTCCCTCGGTATCCTTCTGCTCCTGGGGTATGTGATCGGGAAACTCGCCAACCGGGTCAGACTGCCGGAGATCACCGGGTATATCGTCGCGGGCCTCCTTGTCGGGGAATCCTTTCTGGGCGTGATTCCCCACCACATGGGTGAGGGGCTGGGTCTCGTCACCGAGGTCGCCCTGGGCATGATCGCGCTCACGATCGGCGGGGAATTCTACTGGGTCAAGCTCAAGCGAATGGGCACGGCGGTGGTGATCGTTACGGTCGCACAACTGGTAGCGACGTTTGTCGCGGTCTCCGCGATCCTGATCCTGCTCAAGATGCCGGCACCCTTTGCGCTGCTTCTCGGAGCGATCGCCTCGGCGACCGCCCCGGCGGCAACTGTTGCGATCGTGCAGAGCCTTCGTGCCCGGGGAACCTTCATCGATTACCTCTACGGCGTGGTCGCTCTCGACGATGCCGGGGCAGTGATCCTCTTTGGCGTGGTCCTGGCCATCGCCGGGAGCATCCTTGGCGACGCAGGCGCCGCAGGGGCTGCGGCGATCGAGGCGGGACACGCCGCGGAGGCCGGGGGGCACGGTGCCCTGGCGATCATACTCCACTCCTTCAGTGAGGTCGGTCTGTCGATCCTTCTCGGCGCCGTATCGGGTTTTCTCATCCACCTCTTCGCTCTGCGCAGGTCGAACCCCAACGAGATCCTGATTACCACCCTGGGGATGCTCTTCCTCTCGACAGCGATGGCGATCGTCTTCAACCTTTCACCCCTGTTGATGAACATGACCGCCGGGGCGGTGATCATCAACTTCTCCCCCGACAACCACCGTATCTTTCGTATCCTCCGTCCCCTGAGCCCGCCGATCTATGCTCTCTTCTTTGTGATCGCCGGAACGGAACTGCGACCGGAGGTGTTCGTTGACCCCCGTATCCTGTTGTTGGGGGGCGCCTATATCCTCGCCCGGGCGATCGGGAAGTACGGCGGTGTATGGGCGGGGTGCCGCCTCGCCGGGACGACTCCCGGGATTCGCAACTATCTCGGGATCTGCATGCTTCCCCAGGCGGGAGTCGCGATCGGTCTCGTTCTGTTGATCGAGGCGTCACCGGCGATGAAGGCGTTGCCGATCGAGTATCAACCGATGATCGCGACGATGGTGAATATCATCCTTCTATCGGTGTTCGTCAACGAGTTGATAGGACCGCCGCTCTCGCGGTACGCGATCATCAAAGGGAACGAGATGCGGGAGGATTCGTGATGGAAGTGTACGAGATACTGCAAAAGCAGAGCTGCCGCGTCCAGGTGCGGGCGAAGACGAAAGACGAGATGATCTCCTACCTCGCGGAGCTCGCCGTTGCCGGGGAGTCTCTCGGCGAAGTCACCGCCGAGACGATCTATACAGCGTTGTCGGAGCGCGAGAAGCAGGGCTCGACAGCGTTCGGAAACGAGATCGCGATCCCCCACGCCAGGATTCCCGGGCTTGACCGGTTCCTGCTGTATATCGTCTCCAGTGATCGCGGCGTGGAGTTCGATGCCCTCGACCGCAAACGGGTAAAGCTCTTTTTCGTTATCCTCGGCCCCCCGACAGCGGTAACGGACCATCTGAAGATCCTCGCCTTTGTCTCCCGGGCGCTGAGCCACACCAACCTCAAACAGGAACTCCTGAGAGCACGGACGGAGACCGCCCTCTACGAGGCGTTCATCCGGAACACCCAGTCCGAACGCGCCGAGACCGAAGCAACGCGGGTAATGAAACTGATGCTCGTCAATCTTTATGTTGACGAGTTTCTCTATCGCGTTCTGGAGCTGTTTATCGAAGAGGGGATCGAGGGTGCGACGATCCTTGAGTCCGCGGGCATGGGGCAGTACATCTCGAACGTGCCGCTCTTCGCCGACTTCATCGGCTTCATGAACGAGAGTAAACACAAGAGCAAGACGATCCTCGCGCTGGTACCGGAGGAGCACGTTGATGAACTGATCGACGGGATCGAGGAGATTACCGGCGATCTCGACAAGAAACAGGGGGCGATGGTACTCGTCCTCGATGTTGCGAAGTATCGCGGCAGTATGGGTATGTTGTAAGAAAGGAGAGCAACGGATGGAAATCAAGGAGACATCATTCCTGAAGGTGATCGCGGACCTTTCGTTTCCGGACAAACAGATCGTGATCAACCCCAACGACGGATTCGACCTCGGGTTGATGATGACCGACGCGACGGCGCTGTTCTACTACGGGCACAGCCCCGCCACCGTCAACGGTGACGATACCAAGCCGATCTACGGAAACATCTACCAGAAAAACGAGTGTAAACTCGGCACGGTAGAACTCAGCGCGAAAGCGGTCGAGAAGATGGGAAGCCCCTCCCACGTACGGCTTCACCTGATTCCCCAGGACAGCTACCCCAAAGTGCTGATCGAGACGCAGTAACCAAAACTTCACTTGATCCCGGGGTATTCCGTTAGTACACTGAGAAGGCATCCGAAAGGAGAGGTCCATGCAACCGTATCAGCAAGACGAACAGTACCGTGAGGCGATGGAACACTATCTCTCGGGGAAGTGGGAGGAAGCGGAACGCGCCTTCGCCGCCGTCGACAAAACGTATCCCACTGAAAGCTTCATCAAGCTTCTCCGGGGTAACATCGACTATTCCCGGGGTAATCTCGACAGCGCCGTCGAGCGGTACCGGGAGGCGATCGCGATCCAGCCCACCGGAAACGTGTACTACAAGCTCGGCGTGTGTCTCTACAGAATGGGGCGTCTGACGGAAGCACTCGAGGCGTTTGAAGAGGTCATCAGCATGGGTAGTCAGTCCCATGCGATGGCAAGCTATTTCGTCGGTCTGATCCATTTCTTCCTCGGCGAAGACGACGCGGCAGCGGAAGCGTTCGATGTTCTGCACACCGCCTCTCCCGAGTCGATGATCGCCAACTTCTACCTCGCCCAGCTCAAGATCAAACGGAAAGAGTTCGCCCCTGCCCTGGAGCTGCTGAACGAGCTGGTCGAGCAGACGCCGGGGTTTGCCGAAGTGCATTATATGCTCGGAACGGTACATTTCGGGTTGCACAACAACACGGACGCGATAAAATGTTTTCAACGTGCGCTGGAGATCAATCCTGCGGACGAGAGAAGCAAAACCAAACTAACGCTGCTGACCGACGTGCAGTGGCCGTAAAAGGGAGAAAGCGATGAAGAAGTACGTTTGCAACATGTGTGGGTACATCTACGATCCCGCCGAAGGCGATCCGGACAGCGACATCCCCCCGGGAACCGCCTTTGAAGACCTTCCGGAAGACTGGGTATGCCCCGTCTGCGGCGCCGAGAAGGACGAGTTCGAGGTCGAAGAGGACTGAGCGTACGTTGTAACGTGCGTGCCCTGAGCGGCGCGCACCGTTCCGCGCCGCCTGCGGTGCGTACCAACCGGCCGCACTTCCCCCGGGAAGTGCGGCTTTTTCATTCCCCACCGCGTACCGTCCCGGGTGGATCTCGTGCGATCGTCCCGGTCGCCGATCCCGTGCGATCGACCGTCGTCGTACCGTCGCCTCCGACCCCGGCTTCTACGACTCTTCCAGAATCACCGGATCAACCAGATATCGCCGGGTGACGGTGAACGATCCGTCGACGGTCTCCAGCTCGTCGAGCCTTACACCGGCTTCTACCTCCACCGACATTCCAAGGTGCTTCTCGAAGAGGGGCTCCGTGTCGGCCGGGACGATATAGTCCGTGTCGTCTTCGGTGACAACAACGTTAGTCAGCGGCTCGCTCCCTACGCGCCGTACGACGCCGGTGATCACCCGTCGCTCTACCACGTCGTCGCCGGAGTCCGCGGTACCGAGGGCACCGATCCCCGATACCGCGAGGATACCGACGAAAATCGCACACCATACGATGCCGAGGTGTCCCTCAACGGGCCGGCTGCCGTTACCGGTCATCGCGTACCACCCCGTCCCGGCGCGGGCCGTTACCGTCCATCCCGCACCATCCCGTCCCCGCGCGGGCCGTTACCGTCCATCCCGCACCATCCCGTCCCTGAGAGGATCAGGACGACGTACTCCGATCGGGTAACTCCGGGGGGCCCCACCTTCGCCGGTAACGGATGAGGCGGTCAGGG
>JBKHFT010000131.1:0-9062 GCA_046540055.1 Alkalispirochaeta sp. | reverse complement strand
AGGCCGCCGAGGAAGCGGGCGTTCCGGTCCCCGAAACGCAGTCGTTCGACGACGTCGATGACTGGGATCGACCACTGATCGTGAAACCGCGATACGCGATTCTCGCCCCGGAGTACGTCGACTTCTTCGACCCGACCGACTGTGACGGACAGAACGACCCGATACACCACCAACCCGGGCCCCCACCTGATCGCGACGAGATACTCGAGTATATGCTCGGGCACGTTCCGATCGTTCAGCAGTACATCCCGATCGAACACGAGTTCTCCGTTCGTGCGCTGTACGACCGGGGCGAGGCAGTGAAAACGAGTGTTCGCCGCCAGATCCGGGCGAAAAGTTACAAAGGCGGGGCGAGCGTCTACCGCGAACTCGTCGACCGACCCGAAATCGAGCGACTGGGGCGTCAGTTGCTGGATCACCTGGACTGGCATGGCCTGGCGACGGTGCAGTTCATCGAATCCACCGACGGTACCCTCTGGCTCGTGGAGATCAACCCCCGGGTTTGGACCTCGATCACGCTCGACGTTCGCGCCGGGGCTGACTACCCGTACTTCTACTGGGCGCTCGCGACCGGACAGCGCGAGCGCATCATCCCCGACCATCAACTCGATTACAGTATGCACAACATCTACGGCGAGTTACAGTATCTCCGGAGTATCCTGACCGAAACCGAGTCCAACGCGGATCGACCGTCCCTCCCCGACGGTGTCTCTGCTGTACTGTCCTCAACGTATCGCGACCCGAGGTTCGATTACCTGGTCCGTGACGACCCGATACCGCTGTTGCGCGGTATCCAGTACCGGTTTCTCGGCGGCGGATAGATTTCTCGAGAGTTTCCCGTCCGGGTTCCTTGACGGGACAAACACCCAAACTCGCGACAGTGGATCACAGTAAAACGAAAGCGACCAATGCACGTTCGAACTAAAACGAGACGATCGGGATACGATCTGACCAAAACGATAATGACCGAACTATGACCGGAGGAAAACGATGAACCTGAAAAAACTTCTGTTGATGCTGTTGACCGTGTTTGTAGGAGGTACGCTTTTTGCTACGGGAGTGGCCGAGGAAGATGCCCTAGAGCCGCTGGTCGTCGGTATGGAGCTCCAGTTTCCACCCTTCGAGTATTCGTCCCCTGACGGAGAGCCGACCGGGGTGAGTGTGGATCTGGCTCGAGCGTTTGGTGAATACCTTGGACGCCCCGTAGAGATCAGAAACATCGAATGGACCGGTCTGATCCCGGCGTTGCGGACCGGTTCCGTCGATGTAGTGATCTCGTCGATGACGATCACCGATGAACGAGACGAGCAGATCGATTTCAGCATCCCCTACGCTCAAGCGGGATTGACACTGCTCGTCAATGCCGACTCACCGGTCGAGGATGAGTCCGACCTGAACCGTGACGATGTTGTTCTCGCCGTCAAGTCCGGTACCACCGGCGCGATCACGGCCCAGGAGAAATTTCCTGATGCGGAGATTCGTGTTTTCGATACCGTTTCCGCGTGTGTCCTCGAGGTCTCTCAGGGCAAAGCGGATGCGTTCATTTACGACGCCCTCACCGTTCACGCCAACTGGCAGAACAACCCAGAGACGACACGTCCGATCTTTGAATCGATAGAGGGGACGTTCTCCTACTGGGGTGCGGGAATTCCCGAGGGAAGCCCCCTCAAAAACGATCTCGATGCGTTTATTCGGGAGTATCGCCGGTCCGGAGGCTTTGATCGTCTTGCCGAAAAGTACCTCGAAGAGATCAAGGTTGTCTTCGACGAGGAAGGGATCCCCTTCTTCTTCGACGTAGACGAGTAACGCCGGTACCGCCCGGGTACCGGCGGCGCCTCTCGGCGTTTCGGTAAAGGACCATTCCTGATGAGACATTCCATATTTTTCGCCCCTCCCCGCAGGGGCGTCAAAGATGAAATCGGTGTGGCGGGGATAGCGATCAATACCGCGATCATCGCGATCGTCCTCGCTCTTCTCTTCTACGTTGCATTCAGCCGTCTCAACTATCGATTCAACTGGGAGTCGGTCTGGCGGTACCGCGGGAACCTTCTCCGGGGTTTCATGATGACGATTATGATCTCCGCGTTCTCCCTCCTGCTGAGCGTGGCGATCGGCACCGTCTTCGGGTTGGGGCAGCGCTCGCACTTTCTGCCCCTCCGGTTTCTCAGCAGGACCTATGTGGAGGGAATTCGGGGGACCCCGCTGCTGGTGCAGATCCTGATCTTTTTTTACGTCGTAGCCAACGCGTTCGGCGTGTCCAATCGGTACGTCGTCGGAATCGTGATAATGTCCCTCTTCTCAGGGGCCTACGTATCGGAGATCATCCGAAGCGGTGTCGAGAGTGTCGCGGCCAGCCAGCTCGAGTCGGCGCGGTCCCTCGGTCTGACCCGTATTCAGACCTACCGGTACATCATCTTTCCCCAGGTAATCACGAGAATCCTTCCACCGATGACGGGTCAGTTCGCCTCGTTGATCAAGGACTCATCACTGCTCTCGATCATCGCGGTCAACGAGTTCACCCAGATGGCGCGAGAGGTAAACGCGAACACCTTCTCCACGCTGGAAAGCTACATTCCCCTGGCGATCGGATACCTCGCGTTAACCCTGCCGGTATCGATGCTCACCAAACAACTGGAACGGAGGTACGCGTATGCAGATTGAGATCCGCGGCCTCAACAAGTGGTTCGGGGATCACCACGTTCTCAAAGATATCTCCCTTTCGATCGAAAACACTCACTCCCTGGTGATCGTCGGGCCTTCCGGGGGGGGCAAAACGACCCTGCTCCGCCTGATCGCGGGGCTCGAGCCCTTCGACAGCGGCTACCTGGAGATCAACAGGCACGTTCTTGATACCGAGGAAGAACACCTGCGCCTCTACCGGAAACACGTGGGTATGGTGTTTCAGGCGTACAACCTCTTTCCCCATCTTACGGCCCTCGAGAATATTACCCTCCCCCTCGAAAAGGTGCACGGACTCCGTCACATGGAAGCGGAGGAGCGGGCGATGAGCCTTCTCCAGCGCTTTCAGCTCGCGCCGCATGTTCACAAGAAACCGGCTCAACTGTCGGGGGGACAACAGCAACGGATCGCTCTGAGCCGCGCGATCGCGATCAGCCCCGAGTTTCTCATTCTCGACGAACCGACCAGCGCCCTGGACCCGGAGTTTACCGCCGAAGTCCTCGATATGATCGAGGAGCTGCGGGAAGAGGACGTCCATCTTGTGCTGGTAACCCACGAAATGGGTTTTGCCCGCCACCTGTCCGACTACGTGCTCTTCATCGACGACGGCGTTATAATTGAAGAAGGGTCGCCGGAACGGGTATTTGTCGCGCCGGAAGACGAAAAGGTCCGAAAGTTTTTTGACCGTGTGTTACGATACTAGCGAGTGAGGGGTGATAAAATGGCAGACTATAACGCACGAATAAAAGAGATCCGCGCCGTGCGAAACGCCGGGCGGAGTGAGTACGATCGTCTCCGGCGCCTTGCCGGTGAGCACTACATTCCCCTTATCGGGTCGGAAGACCTCGAGGCGAAGGATCCGCCCGCGGCGGCGTTGCTGAATCGGTACCGGGAAATCCGGGAAAAGATGGAGCACTCCAGTTCCGCCCTGGAACGGATGATCCGGATCGATGAGCGGCAGACTGAAATCCGCAGCCACATGCGAGAGCTTCAGAAGGAACTGGAGCAGAAGGAGAGCGGCCGAGGCCTCGAGGGAACGTACGAAGCGGTTGGAGCTGCAGCGTTTCGCCTCTTCCGGGAACACCCGTTGGTGGACGCGACCTATTCCGCCGCGTTTTCCGGCGTTGCGCGATACCAGGATGAGATTCATCGCCTGGACACGCAGCTACAGCAACTCCAGTCTGATCCTACAGCTGAAAGCGCCTCTGTGTTCCGAAAAATCTCCCGGAGAGGACGTGAACTGGTTCTGAAAAACCGCCGGGCGGTGAAGGAAAACCAGCTTCCCGGACTGCTTCAGAAACTGGGAAGGGATCTCGCGTCGACCGATTTTCTCGATGCTATGGACGACCCGGAGCTTACCGCCGCGGCGGAGCCGATCAGGGCTGTTGAGGAGAGAAAGGAACAACTCCGTCGCGAGATCGAAGCACTCAGCACCGAATCGCGGACCCTCGTAGAAGAGTTTAACGCCCTTTCCGGGGGAAGCCGACTGCAACGGGCACAGCAACACCGGGAGGACGAGATCGCCGCGTACCGGGAGAAGCTGAACGAGATCCTTCTCGAACTTGGCAGCCTCGCTGAAGAGCGATCGCCGCAGGAGCTCACCGAAGACCTCGAACGGGTACAAACGGAAAAGGAGCGCCTTGCCCACTTTGACGAGATACTCCATCGCCTCGAGGCGGGGAAACGAGCGAAGTCGCTGCAGGGGGAGATCGCCGAGAACGAACAGCGCCGGAACGATCTCGATGCCAGGATCGCTGATCTGGAGCAGAAAAAGCGGAACCTCGCCGAGGAAGCGGTAGCAATGTCGAAAGAGGTGGAGGACCTGATCAAACGGAGAGGCGACGAGCGCGACCTCTTCGACTCCTGAACGTGGAACTACACCTCGACACCGACAAGCTGCCCCTCGCCGCCCGCCTCCGGCCGCGGACGCTCGACGAGTTCTTCGGGCAGCAGCAGATCATCGGTCCCGGACGCCTCCTCAGACGAGCGATTCAGGCGGACCAACTCAGCTCGATCCTCCTGTCCGGTCCCCCCGGAACGGGGAAGACCACCCTCGCCCGGATCATCGCCGCGCGAACACAGAGCCAGTTTCTGACGCTGAACGCGGTTCTCAGCGGCGTCAAGGATATCCGGGGAGCGATCGACGAAGCGAAAGAGTACCGGAACCGGACGAACCGACGAACGATCCTCTTCGTCGACGAGGTTCATCGATGGAACAAGTCACAGCAGGACGCCCTCCTTCCGTGGGTCGAAGACGGGCTCTTCGTGCTTATCGGCGCGACCACGGAGAACCCCTTCTTCGAGGTCAACCGGGCACTTCTCTCGAGAAGTCGCGTCTTTCTTCTCACCCCCCTCAGCGAAAACGACCTCGACCGCATCATCGATACGGCGCTGAAAGACCGCGAACGGGGATACGGGGCGTACCGGATAGAGATCACACCGGAGGCGCGAAAACACCTCGTATCGACCGCATCGGGGGACGCACGGACGCTGTTGAACGCGCTGGAACTCGCGGTGGAGACGAGCGGCCCCGCGTTTCCCCCTTCCCCGAAAGAGGTGATTACGATCGATCTCACCGTCGCCGAAGACAGTATCCAGCGACGAGCTGTACTGTACGACAAGGACGGAGATTACCATTTTGATACGATCAGCGCCTTCATCAAATCCGTTCGAGGCTCCGATCCCGACGCGAGTCTCTACTGGCTCGCCCGAATGCTCGAGGCAGGGGAAGACCCCCACTACATCTTCCGTCGCCTCATCGTTCAGGCCTCGGAAGATATCGGCCTGGCGGACCCATCTGCCCTGGGAGTAGTCGTCTCCTGTGCCGATGCGTTTGACCGTGTGGGTCTGCCGGAGGGACGATTTCACCTCGCCCAGGCGACGCTCTATCTTGCGACTACGGAAAAATCGAATTCGACTCTCGGTCTCTTTGATGCGATCGCCGCGGTGCGGGAGCGGGACGCCGGGGAGGTACCGCACCATCTCCGTGACGCAAACCGCGACGGCGCCGACCTGGGGCACGGGGCCGGGTACCTCTACCCCCACGCATACACCGACCACTGGGTCGCTCAACGATACCTCCCGGACTCTCTCAAGGACGCGGTATATTACCAGCCGGGTCACCTTGGATGGGAAGGCGCCCGGGACGAGAAGATCAGAGAGCGCCGCCTGTTACAACTGGCGATCCAGGACGAGGTGGAGCGCACAGTCTGGAGCGTCCCCCCGGACACGTTGTCAGGACGATGGCGAGAGCGGACTGCAGGGATGATCGCCGAAACGGAGCCCCTTCGGGACGCCGTATTCGGAACGTTGAACCTCTCGGGAACGGACCGCGTCCTCCTCGAAGGCACCGCGGTGAAGACCTTCGTCCCCGAAATGTACCGTCGTGTAACCGGCGGTGTGACCGTCGTCGTGACCGACGCGCTCTCCGTGGACGCCCTGGAACATACCTTTCCCGACGCACAGAGCCGCGTTGATGCTCCGCAGATTCACCGCATCGACGCGTTTCCGGGAGACGGATACGCCGGTCCCTTCGATCTCATAGTCGCCCGATACGTGACCCCCGGGGACCCGGAAGATACGGTGCGCCGCCTCGCGCCGTATCTCGACGAAAGGGGAGTCCTGAAGATCGTCGAGATCGACATTTCGGAAGGAGACCGTCCCTCCCGGTTTCTGGACGCCCTTCCCGGGGAGATCGCCAGCGCACTCAGCGACGTCGAGAGAGAGCTTCATCCCCCGCGTCGCCCCCTCTGGGATACCCTTGATCCCGGAACGTTTGACCTGGAGCACGCCGCACCGGGCGATCAGGAGGTGGTCGTCGAGACGGCTCGTTTCCTCGACGGGACGATCGTTACCGGATGGTTCGCTCCCGGTTCTCCTCTGGGCGAGAATCTCCGGGGCCGCCTCTCCCGGGAGGATATCGCCGTACTCGAAAAGGCCGCCGGCGCCGTAGTTGCCGGCGAGTATCCCTGGCGCAGAATTTTCCGGATACAGACCTTCCGGCGCATATCCGCCTTGACAAAAAGCACATAAAACGGCATATTCCTCGGCACTTGCGGTGGATGTAGTTCAATGGTAGAGCGCCAGATTGTGGTTCTGGTTGTTGCGGGTTCAAGTCCCGTCATCCACCCGGATGCGCCCGTAGCTCAGCTGGATAGAGCGTCGGACTTCGAATCCGCAGGCCGCAGGTTCGAATCCTGCCGGGCGTACAACACAACCGTGGGCCGTTAGCTCAGCTGGCAGAGCAGCAGACTCTTAATCTGCGGGTCGAAGGTTCGATCCCTTCACGGCTCACATACCGCGTCAAAGGCCCTCGGGCGGACGCACTGGTGAACGCTTGACTAAGATGATACCTTGCAGGTATCATTCGCGAGAGTGGTGAAATTGGTATACACGCCAGATTTAGGATCTGGTGCCGCAAGGCGTAAGGGTTCGAGTCCCTTCTCTCGCATGGAAGGGACGTACCGGCGCCACTCAACACAAGATGGGATCCGGTATTTGCGAGAGTAGCTCAGTGGTAGAGCTCCACCTTGCCAAGGTGGATGTCGCGGGTTCAAATCCCGTCTCTCGCTCAATGTTGAGGCGGTTCGGTTATCCGGATCGCCATTTTTTTTAACGCTACGGTTCCGAAAGGCGAAACGATGGTACAGGAAAAACACGTCGAAAAGCAGGAAAACTCGTCGGTCAAAGTCAGCATGACCGTACCCGCGTCGGAAGTGCGCAAATCGTACGAAGAGCTCGTCTCGAAGTACGGAAAAGATGCGCAGATCAAGGGGTTTCGAAAGGGCAAGGTGCCTCGAAACGTCCTTGAGCGAAAGTTCGGTGAGTCTTTCAGGGCGGAAACGCTCCAGAACGTGATCGAATCGGCGCTTCAAGAGACGATTGAAGCGATCGATGCGGAGCACCGCCCCCTTCCTTACGCCCGTCCGACCCTTCTCGATGAGGACCTTGAACTGGACCCGGACTCGGACCTGACGTTCAGTGTCGCGTACGACGTCTTCCCCGAGGTTACCCTTGGTGAGTACAAGGGACTCGAGATCGCCGAGCCGCAGGTCAAGATCACCAGGAAGGATGAGGATCGCGAGCTCGAGGAGATGCGCCGGCAGAACGCTTTGGTGATCGAGAAAGACGAGGACGCCGGCGTCGCAGAGGGCGATATCGTCACGATCAATTATGAAGAGGTCGACGACAACGGAGCCGGCGTCGCCGATACCCGCCGCGAGGATTACACCTTCACCGTCGGAAGCGGGCATAACCTCTACCACCTCGACACCGAGATTGTCGGAATGAAACGGGGTGAAAAGCGGGTGATCGAGAAAGAGTTCCCCGAAGACTTCGACCACGAAGAAGTGGCGGGACGGAAGGTGCGTCTCGATGTGGAAGTAACGCTGATCAAGCAACGGGACGTTCCCGACCTTGACGACGAGTTCGCCCAGGACATCAGTGATGACTTCGAAACCCTCGAGGACCTGCGAAAGGACGTCCGGAAGCGCCTCGAGAAGAATGCGGCGGAGCGGATCAGGGCGCAGAAGATCGACGACCTGATGAAGCAGGTCGTAGAAGGATCGGAGGTGGACGTTCCTGCTTCGATGGTGGAGACGGAACTGGAAAACAGCTGGCGCAACCTGGCGCAGCAGTACCGTGTGACCCCGGAACAGATGGACCAGCTCCTGGTGATGCAAGGACAGACCAGGGAATCGATCTTTGCCGATTGGCGTCCCGCCGCGATCGAACGGCTCAAGCGCAGTCTTCTCGTGCAGAAGATGATCGAGTCGGAAGCGATAGAGGTCTCCGAAGAAGATGCGGAAGCGCAGATCCGGGAGGACGCGGAAGAGCGAAAGGCGGATGCCGACCAGATCCTCGAGTACTACAGGAAGAACGGCATGCTCTCCTACGTTCAGCAGGAGATCGCCGAGCGTCGGATGTTCGACGCCGTTCTTGAAGCGAGCAAGGTAAAGAAGGGCGAGAAGGTCGAATATGTAGACCTTGTCGGTCAGAATGATTAATTTCCGCCTATGAACGTACAGAACAACAACCTGGTACCGATCGTCGTAGAACAGACCGGTATCGGTGAACGCTCCTACGATATCTTTTCCCGCCTTCTGAAAGACCGTATCGTCTTCCTCGACGGAGGGATCGGCGACGCGACGGCGGACCTGGTCGTGGCCCAGATGCTCTTTCTTGAAAGCCAGGATCCCGAAAAAGATATCAACCTCTACATAAACAGCCCCGGCGGATCCGTCACCGCCGGACTGGCGATATATGACACGATGCAGTACATCAAACCCGATGTATCAACGATCTGTATGGGTCAGGCCGCATCGATGGCAGCCCTCCTGCTCACGGCAGGGCCGACGATGGCGCAGGAAGCGGCGCGCGTGGAT
>JBKHFT010000130.1:0-9358 GCA_046540055.1 Alkalispirochaeta sp. | reverse complement strand
CGGCGGCTACGACGGGCCATCAGGCTTGTACACCCCCGGCCGATCGCGCTTCAGTTCTCCAGAATCGTGATCTCCACCCGACGGTTCCGGCGACGCCCCGCCTCGGTGTCGTTCGAAGCGATCGGCTCCCGGGCGCCATACCCCCGGTAGAGGATGTTCTCCCGGGCGCGGGCACCAAGCTCGATCAGGTACTCACCGACCGCGGCGGCACGCTCCTCGCTCAGACGTTGCCTCCCTGCTTCGGTACCCGCCAGGGCGGTGTGGCCGGATACAAGAATGTCCCGGTCGGGATAGCGTTCCAGGATCGACGCGAGCCACGCAAGCTTCTCGCGCTCAGACTCGAGGAGCCTCGCCGAGTCCGGAGCAAACTGGATGTTCTCGAGGGAGACGGTGACCCCCTCCTCGTCGGAGCGGACCGTCGTGTCCGCGATCTCGTCCGCGGCGATCGCGTCCTCGATATCCCGGCGAAGAGCGTCACGGTCGAGGGGCGGCGCCGATACCACCCGCCCGTCGGCGCGACCGCGGTACTCGCTGCGGGTGCCGTCGGCGAGTTGCATGAAAAGCGTGTATTCTTCGTCGTAGTAGTGGGCGCGGCCGGCGAGGTAGTCCCAGAGCAGGCGCTGCGAGAATCGGGCGGTGATCAGGCGGATCGTTTCCGCTTCGGGACGAGTCGGCGGCGGACGATAGAACAGGTTGTACCGGATCGCGATCTCGTCGTAGACGGTACCTTCAAACTCCCTCTGACCGAGGAGTTCGTACGACACCTCTACCGGGATCAGAACAGGATCCTCGATCCCGAGGCCCTCTCGAAAGTCGTAGGCCTCCACGGCTGGGGCGGTCCAGGTGTCACCGGGAGCGATCTCCTCAGCGGGGAATGAGGGGATTCCGCGAACCTGGGGCACGAAGGCATCTTCTGGAACCCGTTGTGTTCCGTCCGCATCCTGTTCGATCTCGACGCGGTATTCCCGCTCGAGCTGGAACGCGCCGGCTCCCGTTTCCGCCTCCTCGGAGACCTGGTACTCCGCGAGGAGCGTCCCCGTTACCCCCGTGGGGCTCTCGGAGCGGTCGGTGACGGTAATCAGGACCCGGGTAAGAACCTCTGCGGCACCCACCGGCTCGTTGTCGACGAACAGATTCTGCTCGTTTACTCCGACGATCCGGTACTCCTCGTCAGGACGAAAGCGGTGAACGAATACCCGGGGATCGTTACGAGCGTCCTCGGCAGGTAGCGTTTCCGTTATGAGCATCGATACGACGATTCCAACTCCGAGTAGCGCTCTTCGTAGATTCCACCTCATACGACGCAGTATCGGCAAGGATCTCGCTTTCTTGACAAAGAAACCCCGCATTTTTACGATGCTGAAGATGAGCGGCATGGGACGTCGCACCGGACCCGGCGCGCACGTGCCACGCTGGTTCTTTCGTGCGCAATCGGGAATACTGTATCTTTCAGCGCCTCTCGAAGGGGTGTTTCCCCGAAGCGCCCTGGAACGGACGATTCGAGAGGAACGACGCGACAGGGACGAACCGTCGGCACTGGTGTTGTCGTCGTCTCTGGACACCGGCGGCGCCGCCGAAACGGCGCGCTCCGATGAAGCGATCTGGTACACCTCGCCGGCGCGGGTAATCGATCGTATCCGCCGGAGCGAGATCCGGCTGGAACGTCTTCAGACGGTCGTGGCTGAAGTGCCCGAAACGGAGGCGTTGCCGTTTCTCGCGGACCTGGGATTTATCCTCTCAAAGACGGGGGGAACGCCGCAGATCGTCCTTCTCCTGTCGGGAGAGCTTGATCCGGAGGCGTTTGAGCGTATTCCGCCGCGGCGATGGCAGAGATCGGTCCTGCGCCACCAGACAGAACGCGCACGCAACGAAGGGAGCAACAAGATGGCGAAACGTAGTGATGGGTATATCGAGTCACCGGAGGAACTCCGGGACCGCATTAGGGCACTTGTCCAGGAGATCCACGATGAAGCGGACCCGGACGAGATGAACGAGTATAAACGGTTCGTGAAAAAACACGTATCCGTCTTTTCCCGTTCCTATTTCACCGCGTACCTGGTCAAACAGTACCTCGACGGTAACACCGCCCGGCGACCTCGCGCCGAGGACCGGCCAAAATCGGATGACCGCGGGGGTCGGAAGAAGAAAGAACGTCGTGAAGAGGCGCCGGTCGGCAACGTCGCACCTGAGGACCGGCAGACTCTGTTTGTCAGCGTGGGAAAGAACCGCAGGGTATACCCGAAAGACTTCGTCGCCCTTTTCGCTGAACTCGACGGCGTCGAGGGAGATGATATCGGTCAGATCAAGATTCTCGACAACTACTCGTTCGTCGAGGTGGATCAGAAGGTCGCAGACAAGATCATCGCTGCCTACGACGGATACGAGTTCCGGGGGCGGAAACTGACGGTGAACTTCGCCAGGAACAAGCAGGAGTAGCGACCCGGTCACAGGAAACGCCCCCGGTCCAGATAACGACCCGGTCACCGGGAGCGATCCGGTCAGAGGGAACGGCCCGGGGGCATGGCCCGGTCCGGGGAACCGGCTCGACCTGAGGTAACGGGGCCGCCCGGGGCGGTCCCGTTACCTCAGGAGCACCGCCAGAACGATCGCCGCGATATAGGCGTTGATCGCGAACCCTCCAAGAAAGAGCACCATTCCGGCCACCTCGTGGAAGAACGCGAGCCGGGTGAAACCTCTCTCGTTTCCGGAACCTTCACGACCACCGGACCGCAGGACGGACATATCCCGGGCCGCCCGAATCCTGCGGCCTCGCCGCCAGAGGCGACGGTACAGATAGAATCCGACCACCCCCGGCGGAACCAGCGGCAGGAGGGGTACGAGGGAGGCGAGAATACCGGCGAACGCGTAGAATCTGCTCTCCTCGAAGACGCGAACGACCCAGAGTATCTCGGCGAGAAAGCCGACGATGAGGGAACCCGGGGTGAATTGATTCCAGTATTCGTTCCGCTGTCGCCCCGTCCACATCGCCCGTTCCAGCACGAGGTCATCGGAGCAATCGTACATCACCACCAACGGCACTCCGCCCTCCCGATCCCATCCACGAAACGACAGGGTTCCCATCTCACGCGTTACCGTTCCTGCCACGAAGAAGCGGCTGCCCTCAACGAGAGCGTTCATCTCCTTCCAGTAGACGACGAGAGGTGTCTCGTCCGGCGGCCCCGCTTCGGGTTTCGGCGCGTTCGGTAACAGGAAGATCGGGACCCGGTGGAGGTCGATCGAAACGGAAATCCCTTTGGATCCGAGCCAGATCCCCCGCTCACCCTGGATTCCTTCGAGGCGCCCGTAAAAACCGACCGGCTCACCTTCGGATACCCCCTCTACAGGGGCGTGGGCGACCGCGTAATCGAGTCGGGGGAATGATGCCGCGGCGATCACTTTTTTCCGGAAGCGACGCCACCTGTGGCGGACGGCGAAGGCACCACTCAGAGGTATGAGGAGGAAGAATGCTATCGCCGGGGCAAGCCCGAGTACGAGACGGGTATCGATCGTCATTGTTGCTGCCCCCCCCCTTTTCCGGTATCATTAAGACGATGCTTATCGACCGTATCATCGTCGGATCTATGCACACCAACGCGTACATCGTATCCATCGGCAAGAAGGAATGTATCATCATCGACCCCGGCGACGAAAGCGAGACGCTGATTCGGCGGCTGGAGGCGATGAACCTCATTCCGCTGGCGATCGTGTTTACCCACGGCCATCTCGATCACACCTCGGCAACTCGGGGGATCGTTGAATACTACGCACAGCGGGATCACCACGTCTCCGTCGGGATTCATGAGGGAGACGCCCATTTCCTCGGCATCGGGGGTAACGACGAGAACCGGGCTTTTTTCGGCTCCTTCGGGGACCGCGGCCTGGCGGCCTTTGATACCTTTACGAACGAAGTTCCTTCGGCGGAGTTCTTCTACAGCGAAGGTGATGCGATCCTCGACTCGGATATCACCGTGATGCACACCCCCGGCCACAGCCCGGGAAGTGCGTGTTTCTACAGTGAGCCCCGAGAGGCGGTATTCACCGGTGACACCCTCTTCTTCAACACGATCGGCCGCACCGATTTCCCGGCTGGGAAACCGGAGCAGGTAACCTATGCGGTAAAAGAGCGTCTCTTCGCCCTCCCTGCGCAGACACGCATCTTTCCGGGGCACGGACCGTTGAGTTCGATCGAGCGCGAGATTCAGCATAACCCGATGGAGAGCGACGGCGCGACCGTCTGAGGCGAGCGTTTTTCCGGGGGATTACGCGGTCATGTCGAGGAGAAATCCCCGGTCGAAACCGAATCCGTTGCCCCCCCCTTCGATATCCTCCGCGATTCTGCGGGCAGCTTCCTCAATAATTGCCTGCGTCTGTTCTACCGGGTCCTGCGCAACGTCGGGGGTAGCGGCTTTCCGAAGGTTTTCAATCCTCGCGAGCATCGCGTCGATCGCCTGGAGGCGTGAGAACGAATATCCACCACCCCGTCCGTGAGACGGGACGGCACTGATATGTTCCAATCGGGCGTAGATCGAACCTTGTACCGGAAGGGGAACCCGAGCATCGGTGATCCGCGCTCGTACCACCTCGGTAAGGGGAATCGTGGCGTGTGTAGGTATCGAAAACGTGCTCCCTTCCATACCGCAACCTCTGTATAGAGGTATCGGCATGGAGGGTATGAAAGATTAGCGGGTCCCGTCGCTCAAACCGGCCCCGGACGGACCGGTTATTTTTCGCCCCGGACAGATTGGTTATCATTCGCCCCGGACGCTACCCACAACCGCGCCGGGACTATCGGTTGCGCCGTTCCAGCTCGTTCTGGTACTCCACTCGGTACAGAGCGTAGGGGATCGCCTCCAACCGTTCCTCTGGAATCTCGAGACCACTTTTCAGACAGATTCCGTACTTACCGTTCTCGATCCGGGTGAGGGCGGACTCGATCAGGCGCAACTTCTTGAGCTCCTGTGCGCCGAGGGCGCTCAGCAGTTTCTTGTCGATATCGGTACTGGCAACATCCACGAGGTCCTTCGTATCGCTCGAGCCCGCCATCGACCGAAATTCTTCATCCTCGGCAACGAGCTGATGGAGAATATCAGCTTTCATCTCTTCCAAACGGGTCTTCATCTTCTCGATAAATTCTTTGTCCACAACGTTCTCCTCATGGTGTCAAAAAGTCCAATGAAATATAGAGGAACAACTCAAAAAGTCAAGGGTTTTCGTACGATTTAGAACGTTGACATGGCGAACCGTTGCAACATAGCATACAGGTATTCCAGACAAGGAGGATCTGTGGCCAAAGAAGAAGCGATAGAAGTGGAGGGAGTGGTAAAAGAATCCCTCCCGAACACGATGTTCCGGGTAGAACTGAAGAACGGACATGTCATTCTGACACACCTTTCCGGAAAGATGCGAAAACACTACATCCGCATCGTTCCCGGCGACCGCGTCAAGGTTGCCCTGTCACCGTACGATCTCACCCGGGGACGAATTATCTACCGCGAGCGCTGACGCAGTACCGCCCAGGTGGCACCCCTGCCGCCGTTTGCGGTATCGGGAGTCCCGTACCTGCCGACCAGCGGGTTCTGTTCAAGGTACTGCCGGACCATCCGCCGCAACGGTGACAGCTCTCCCGGTGTATCACCCGTTCCATGAATGACAAGGATCTTTCTCACACCCCTTCGCGCCGCGTCACGGACAAACCGGTCGAGACGCCGGCGTCCGTCGTCCACCGTCGCGCCGTGAAGATCGATCCGACGCTCCACCGGTGCAGTTTTCGATCGACCCCGGCGGTCTCTCCCGGGCTCATCGTCACGGTCGAGTCCCGCCTCTCGAGGGGGTGGATACCGCTCCAGATAATCGTCCATACGATCGGTCATCGTCGAAGTCCTTTCGTTTCCGGCGCCAGAATCCTCGACCGGGGCACCCATCCGGTGATCCCCGTTCGCGTTTCAACGAGGAAGAAGTCCTGGTACTCCAGATCGATTCGCACCGCCTGTGCGACGGACAACCCGATCCACGGTACGGCGCTGGAGTCGGGTATTCTTCGCACGTGAACCGCCTCCCGGACAACGCCGTCCCGTTGCCTGTCGATGTTCCAGGACCAGCCGAGGCCACCAAGAACGATGACGAGAAGCATCACGATTCCGACAAGGCTCAGCACGTTCCGCAGTCGCCGTCGTGACGCAAACACGATCCAGAACGCGGTCCACAGAATGATTGCAGCGATGACGAAGTAATCGGGTCGTGGGTAGACCGGTATCGGCACCTGTTCGTCCAGTGTGAAATGGGCGTTCGCCGCCTCCAGAGCGTCTCTGAACAACCGTTCTTCCGGCGCGAGACGCACCGCCCGCCGCAAGTGATACGTAGCGATCACCGGCCGCTCCATCTTCAGCCCGAGAACACCACGGTTATAATGGATCCCCGCGTGCCATTCGTTATCCTGGAGCTCGAGTTCGTAGAGAACCGCGGCGACCGCTTCCCGTCCCTCGTCGACCAGCTCCGCCGCGCGCTCGATCCGGTCCCGATCGATCGGCGGAAAGAGGGTCAGCCCGAGAAGGAACGGAACGAGCCCTACCAGCGCTCCCCGGGATGCCGCCCCTGATCGCGGCGCGTTCCGGCGAACCGACCAGAGCGCCGTCGCTCCGAACACGATCGGCCCGATCAGCATCGTATACAGCACCCACGAGATCTGACCGAGGCGATACCATCGCGGCGAGGTCAGCTCCGTGACGGTCAGAAGCGGGAACGTCGGGGTCCGTCGTTCCTCCCCTTCACCGCCCTCCGGGGAGATCACCGTTACCGGATGCGCTTCGGCGGGGACACGAACCACCCGTTCACTCCTGGAATCGAAGAAGCTGTAATCCCCGACGGAGATCTCCGTTTCGCCGTCTGCATCGATATGTTCAAGACGTACCGAGACCTCCCGATACCCCGAGTATCCTCCGAGACCGGTCGTATCAGCCTCAAAGGAGCTCTCTTCACGCCGATCGGTCTCTTCGAAGCCCGGTGCAGAGATAACCGGGAAGTCAAGAACGGGGAGATTCCCCGTCCCCTCGATACGAATCGTGAGGGTGACCCACTCTCCCTCGTCGATCGTGGTTCGATCGAGGCGAGAGTGTACCGCGAACCGCCCTACCGCGTTGGTATCGGTAACCGTCGACGGCAACGGAGAGACCTCAACGGTGATCGGCTGAACGTCTGCTTCGATCCCGGCGCCACGTACTACCGCAGCCGGCAGGGTTACCGTGCCGGCAGTCGCCGGGGTAAACAGAAACGCCGCGACGGGGATATCGTAGAGGGTCACACCGGCGATATCCCTCGTTGTGACCTCCCCGATTCCGGCGACCTCTTCAAACAACCCCGTCTCCGGCGCGCGGTAGGAAATCTCGTCGGGATACAGATAGCGGTCCGCCCCGACGATCTCCAGAACGACCGGAACGCTCTGGGACTGGGCAGGTTCCTCCGTGTCGACTCGCCATCGCGCCTGGAACGGAACGTCTTCACCCGACCGGGGGGCGATCTCCAGGAGGATCGGTTCCACCTCCAGCAATTCCGACCCGTCGACGACGAGAATCTCGTCCACGATAAAGCGCCCCGGTTCGTTGCCGACGAAGGAGATGCGCAAATCCACCACGTTCCCCCGACGGACGACTGTGGGGTTTTCCGCCATCGACACCCCCCCCTGGAGTTCGGGAACGTAGAGGTCTACCTCGTCGGGATCGGCCCCGGGAAGAACGATGCGAATCTCGACGGGCCTTCCGGTTACCGCGGAGATGAGCGCCCCGCCGGTCACCCGGAGAAGGTCCTCCTCGGCAACCGCCGGGGACGTATCGAACACATCGTCCGGTGGAGCGGATGGTTCCAACGGTTCCGCATCCTGCGAGAACGCTCCGCTGACCCAGGCGAGAGACAAGATAGATGCGATGATAACGATCCGCTGCTTCACCAGTCCTGCTCCTCAAGGGGAGTTTGCGCCTCTGCGTTCGCGCGCCACTGCTGCTCCTCTTTCCGGCGAACATAATCGAGCATTCGGGTAGCCGTCGTCTCCGGTGTCGCGTCGTCATCGTCGCCGGTATCGTCGAGACGCTCCTCTTCACCCGAAAAATCCGATGCGGACTGCAGACGCGAGAGGGCGATCTCGAAATTGCCTTTTGCGGCGACACTCGTCGGATCGACGAGCAGGGCAGACCGAAACGCGGTAACCGCCGCTTCGTACCGCCCCTGTTCAAGGTAGTAGACTCCTCGGTTGAAGCGTGCGCCGAACTGCAGGTCCGGGACATCCGTCTCCTGGGCGATATCCCACTGATCGAGGGCAGCATCCGCCTCACCAAGAAAGTGGTACACGTTGCCCAGGTTATAGGCGATCCACGGTTCGTACACCGTCTCGCCCCGGGCTTGCAGGTAGTCAACGATCGATCGCTGATACTCACCGCGACTGACGTTATAGTTGCCCTGAATTACCCGTGCGTGAGGCCACTCTCCGGAGCACGATCCGAGAAGAATCAATGCACCGAATACGAGGAATATCCCGACCCGTCGGCATCCATTCATTCGGCACCTCGCTTTCGTCCCCACGGGATCGACCGGACGAAGACGGTTCCCCCCATACTCACCAGAGAGAGAAGCACAAACAGATGATACCGGTTTTCCCCGATTCGGCGAAAGAGAACATCCCGAGTCGCCCCGGTGGCGGTCTCAAGGTCGTCCACGAGCGCCTGGGTTACGCCGGAATCACCGATCCGGTAGAAGCGTCCTCCGCTGACCTCCGCAAGGGTTCGAAGAACGGTTCCATCAACCCCTGCTACCACCGGCTCATCATCGCCGTCGCGGAGGACACCGCCTGACGGAAGAGGAATCGTCGCGCCCCCTTCCGTCCCAGTCTGAACGGCGAATATCGGGACCTCGTCTTCACGAATCCGGTCGAGAACGGTGTCGGCCGATTCGACGAGCTCCTCTCCGTCGGTGAACAGAAGAATACCGCGGTGCCGCGGCGATCCGCCGGGAAACGCATCGAGGGCAGCGTTCAATCCGTCCTGGATATTGGTACCCGCCGTGGTAATAAGTGCCCCGGAGAGGTTGTTCATCGCAAGGTCGAAGGAGACGGCATCTACCGTCATCGGGACAAGTACGGTGGCGGCCCCCTTGAAGATCACGACACTCTTGTGGGCATCGGGAAATCGCCCCGCAACGGACCGGGCGACGCTTCGCGCCCGCGCCAGGCGTGACGGATCGATATCTTCGGCACGCATGCTGTTCGAGACATCGAGAACGAAAACGAGCTCCAGCCCACGACGTTCGTCCTCAACGGTGCGCTCTCCCCATGCCGGTTCCGCCAGGGCGATGATGAGTGAGGCGATCGCCCCGG
>JBKHFT010000129.1:0-9369 GCA_046540055.1 Alkalispirochaeta sp. | reverse complement strand
TTATGGTACTCGAGACGGTACACCTGGAGGGTCCGGTCAAAGGGACGTTGTTCCCTGAACCGCCGGAGTTCTTCCGCGATACGTCGGACCTCCTCATTCGGCGAGGGGGCATCTCCTTCGCCGGTTGCTGTCAGTTCGAGCTCGAGAGTCCGGATTGCGAGCTCCCGTTCCCATTCCGCGATGCGCGCCCGATGGATATCCTCCTTCTCCTCGATCTCCCGGCGTACATCCCGGGCGCTCATCTCTCGGGGCCCGGGAGTGCGCAACGCGACGGTGATATCCTCGAGGAGGATGTTGTAGCGCATCGAACCGGCGTAACTGTAGGTGTAGTCATCGGCACCGACAGCTGAGAGGGATGTCACCTCATCGAGAGACAGACCGATCGTATTCGGATCGCCTTCCCGCAACAGCTCTGCGGAGTCGGAGGTGATGATTCGGCGCTTCCCCTGCCCGTCGGTATCGATAATCACAAAATCATCGATCTGCCCGGGAGATACCCCGCCGGTGATCAGCGTGTCGTCCTGATAACGCTTCACCGCGAACGGTTCGAGCTCCAGCGCGGGGTTCGCGTAGAGTAACTCACGATAGAGGCGTCCGAAGTTCAGGGTACCCAGGGGAAGGAGATAATCGTTCACGAAGAAGGAGAGTGCCGAAAGGACGATAGCGAGGACCAGTACCGGCGAAAAGATCTGGTGTAACGGAAAACCCGACGCCCGGAGGGCGACGATCTCGTTATCTGCGGAGAGTCGGCCCACCGCCATCAACGTGCCCACGAGGACCGCAAAGGGTACCGACAGCGCGATGATCGCCGGGACGGAGTAGAGGATCAGTAGTAGAACCTGTCCAAGGGGAACATCCTTCTGGAGAATATCCTCTGCAAGCAGAAGGAGCTGATTGATAAAGAACATAAAGAAGAAAAAGGCGAAGGCAACCAGGAATGAGAGGAGAAACTCGGACCCGATGTAGCGGAACGCCACCATCGGCAACGATCCGAGCCGGGAATCGCCTCTCACGTGACCCCGCTTGATCCGAAACCGTTTGCGCCGCGATCGGTCTCGGTGAGGACGTCCACCGGTTCGAAAGCTGCCCGAGTTACCGGAGCGATCACCAGCTGGGCTATTCGCATCCCCCGCTCTACGAGGAAAGATTTGTCCCCGAGGTTTATGAGAGGAACGAGTATTTCACCCCGATAGTCGCTGTCGATCGTCCCCGGCGCGTTCAATACGGTGATCCCGAATTTTGCGGCGAGACCGGATCGAGGACGTACCTGGCCTTCGAAACCGATCGGGAGCTCGATATGGAGTCCTGTGGGGATCTGGGCGCGCCGCCCCGGAAGCAATGTGATCGCTTCCGGAACGAGTGCCCGAAGGTCCGCTCCGGCGGCGCCGTCGGAGGCGTACACCGGGAGCGCCTCGGGGTGCGCCTGGACGCGCACCCTGAGGAGTGTATTATCTGCGTCCACCCCGATCGTGGCCGCCATCACGGCGTCCGCGGTTGTTACCCCGCCGGTCGCCGCCTCGATTGTCACGGTCGTCACCGCCGCGATCCCGAGGTTCATTCATCCCTTCGTAGATGAGGCTGAGGTTGACCCGCCCCATCTTGTCGATCTCGATCACCTTGACCTCGACTTCCTGGCCCATCGACAGGACGTCTTCAACGGAGTTGATCCGCTGTGGCGCCATCTTGCTGATATGACACAGTCCTTCCCGTCCGGGAAGGAACTCGATGAAGGCGCCGAAGTCGACGATCCGTTTCACGACTCCGGTATAGGTTGCGCCGATCTCCGGTTCTTCGAGGAGCTGGAGGAAACTCGCCTTTGCGCGGTCCGCGGCGGCCTTGTCCTTGGAGTAGATCGTCACCGTACCGTTGTCATCGAAATTGACCTGTACTCCGAACTTCTCCGAGACCGCTTTTACCGTCTTGCCGCCACTTCCGATGAGGAGGCCGATCTCGTCGGGATCGACACTGAACGAAAGGATTCGCGGTGCGTGTTCCGACAGCTCCAGCTGCGGTGCTTCGATCGCTTCAGCCATCTTCGCGAGTATGTGCATGCGCCCGCGCTTCGCCTGTTCGAGAGCGGTGGTCATCACCTCCCGGGAAACGTTCTTGACCTTGATATCCATCTGGAACGCGGTGATACCTTCGGCGGTACCGGTGACCTTGAAGTCCATATCACCGAGATGATCCTCTTCGCCAAGGATATCACTGAGGACCGCTGTCTTTTCGCCGTCGGTAACGAGTCCCATCGCGATTCCCGCAACCGGTTTTCTTGTCGGAACACCGGCGGCCATCATCGCGAGAGAACTGCCACAGACGGTAGCCATCGACGATGATCCGTTCGATTCAAGGATCTCCGAGACGATCCGGAGAGTGTACGGAAAAGACTCCTTGCTCGGAATCACCGCCTCGAGGGCGCGGTGAGCAAGGTGCCCGTGACCGATTTCCCGGCGACCCGTTCCCATTCGACCGACTTCACCAACCGAAAAGGGTGGAAAGTTGTAGTGCAGCATAAACCGCTCGCGCCGGTCTCCGTAGATATCATCCATGATCTGCTCGTCGTACATCGTACCGAGGGTAACGACCGCAAGGGCCTGCGTTTCACCGCGGGTAAACAGGGCACTTCCATGGGTCCGTGGGAGGACGTCGATCTCGCAAGTGATCGGTCGGATCTCTTCGAGACTGCGGCCATCGGTCCGAACACCCTTCTCGAGTATCGTGGTTCGGACGATCTCCTGCTCCATATCCCCCATCGCGCTCTTCGCGAGGGAGAGCTGATCTTCATCTTCGAGGCGATCCGCGAAGTGTTCGAGGGCGTCGGTCTTGGCCGCCTTGATCGCGGCGTAGCGGTTCTCTTTGCCCTTGACAAAACACGCCTCTTCAAGCTTGGGATAGACGTAGCTGCGAAGCTCATCGGCGATCTGCAGCACCCGATCGTCTTCGACGAGGGGGAGCTTCTCTTTCCCGACGGCTACACGCAGGTCCTCCTGTACCCGGCAGAGTTCGAGGATCACCTCTCTCGCTTTGTCGATCGCCGCAATCATCAGATCTTCGCCGACCTCCTGAGCTCCTCCTTCGACCATCGTGATACCGTCTTTGGTGCCTGCCACCACGATCTCGAGTTCAGATACGGCGATCTGGTCGAAACTCGGGTTGATGATAAGCTCGCCGTCGACGGAACACACCCGGACCGCGCCGATAGGTCCGTCAAAGGGAATATCGGATACGTGTACCGCCGCGCTTGCGGCCACTATCGCGATCACGTCGGGAGGGTTGATCTGATCGGTGGAGAGGACCGTCGGGATGATCTGGAGTTCCCGCATGAACGCCTTGCGAAAGAGAGGGCGCATCGGACGGTCGATGAGACGAGATACGAGGATCTCCTTGTCTTTCGGACGTCCTTCGCGCTTGAGAAATCCCCCGGGGATCTTGCCGGCTGCGTAGTATTTTTCGTTGTATTCAACCTGGAGGGGGATAAAATCGAGCCCTTCCCGGGGCTCTGCGGAGGCGGTCGCCGTTGCGAGAACCGCGGAACCACCGTACGTTGCAAAAACCGAGCCGTTGGCTTGTTTGGCCATGCGACCGGATTCGAGGACCAGTTCCTGCTCCCCGATTTTGATACTGACTGTCTTCATAATGTGATTAAAAACCTCGCTTACTTAATTGCTGCGGCGTGCGCAGATCGAACGTTACTTGCGCAGACCGAGCTTCGCGAGCACGGCGCGGTACCGCTCGAGGTCCGTCCGTTTGAGATACCGCAATAGCCGCCGGCGTTGACCGACAAGTTTAAGCAGGCCACGACGACTGTGGTGGTCTTTCTTGTGGATCTTCAGGTGTTCGGTAAGTTCCGTTATCCGGTTGGTGAGTAGCGCGATCTGGACTTCCGGCGTACCGGTATCCTTCTCGTTTTCGCCAAACTCCGCGATAACCTCGCGCTTCTGTTCAGCTGTCATCGACATGTGTTGCTCTCCTTAGCAATACGTATTGTGTGTCCGTCAGTACCGGCTCCCACCTCAGGATTCCGTTCCGGGATATCCTGATCATGCCCTCGCGGTTTGAGTCCTCCTGGACAAACTCGCACGTGTATGTTCCGGGAGGAGGAAGGAGCTGGGCGATATCGTCTCGATGGGACGGAAGACCGTTGTCAACGGCAACGGTATACGGTCTCCCAAGCAAGGAAGCCGCCAGCTCCAAGTCCCCAACCGCGACGGCACGACGGATGCGGGAGCTACTGATCGACCCCGTATTATCTTTTAGGGCAGGCACGATGTCAACCCTGACCCCCCGCCGGGCCATCCACCGGGAGAGCTCGGCGGCGTGGACATCACGCTGGTAACCGAGGTGAAAATCGTACCCGACAACGATCAGACGAAGATAGGGAAAGATCGTCATGATGCGCTCAAGAAAGTCGTACCCCCGGATCGTTGCGAATCGTTCATCGAACTCGACGAGGATCGCCTCCTCGATTCCCTGTTTCGCGAAGAGATCGAGACGCAGACGGCGTGTCGACAGATCGCCAAGGTAGCTCTCGGGTCGGGTGAGTCTCGCCGGGTTGGGATCGAAGGTGAGCACCGCCGGTATTCCGTGATCCAGTTCTACCGCATCTGCCACCGCCCGGTTCAACAGTTCCTGGTGACCGCGGTGAACGCCATCGAAGACGCCTACCGCGAGGCTCACGGGCCGATCCGTCGGGAATCCGGGGGGGGCATCGGCCGGGTCTTTCCATATCGCCAGCGGCATCGGAGCCGTCTTATCCCCCATTATCCCACCCCCTCGTCGGCGGGAAAGACCGCGGCGTACGTGAGAGAGCCCCCGCTTCGATCGAAAAGTGCCACCGGGGCATCGGCGCCGTCGACGCACAACAGGTAGGGAGGGCCGCCTTCGGCGACGACGCGATCCGCCCGCTTCTCAACATCAGTTCCCGGAGTTCCTCCGTTTCGAAGTACCGGAACGTCCGAATCGGCGACAGCCACAATGGCGATCTCCGGAATCTCCCGAACGGCTTCGGTGAGGGAGAGAAACGTACCGGGGGGAAGGATCGATTCGTCGTCCAGGCGATCTGCCGGTACGGCGTCGTCTACGGAAAAGGAGCCAACCCTCGTTCTTCGGAGCGTGTCGAGAGATGCCACACTGCCGGCGACTCGTCCGATATCCCGGGCGAGAGAGCGGATGTAGGTGCCGCTTCCGCAATGGACATCGAGGGTATACCGGTCCGGATTCGTTGGTTGTTTCGGTACTGCCGACGTTTCATCCGAACCTGCTGCCTCTGCTGTGATGGCGATATCGTAGATGTGAACCTGACGGGATGGAAGCGAGAACTCTTCCCCCGCCCGGGCGGCGCGGTACGCCCTCGTTCCTCCCGTTTTCAGCGCTGAATAGCGCGGCGGGACCTGTTCGATCTTTCCTCGAAATCGGGGGATTACGGCGGCCACCCGGTCCGGCGTCGGAACGGGTGCGCGGGCTACGATCTCGCCCTCCGGATCGAGGGTATCCGTTTCCATGCCGAATACGACCGTTGCGGTATAGCGTTTATCCATCGAAAGGAAAAACCGGGAAAGCCTGGTAGCGTATCCGACAAGGACTACGAGAAGACCGGAGGCGAAAGGATCCAGGGTACCGGTGTGACCGATCTTTCTTCGGGGAAACCGTCGTTTGACCGGGTAGAGCGCCCTGGCGGAGCTAATCCCCGTCGGTTTGTCCAGGAGAAGAACTCCGTTCTTCAACGGTGGCCTCCCCGTCAGGTTCCGAAATATCGAGGTCGTCGATCTTCCGAATGATCTCCTGCCCCTCTTCGATACTATGGTCCGGAACGAACCGAAGGCGAGGGGTCACCTGGGTCCGTAGTACGCGACCGATTCGGGACTGGAGGTATCCGGCGGCGGAGTTGAGTCCCGCCACGGCCGCGTCTACCGCGGCGTGATCGAGAATCGACGAGACGCCGATTCGTGCTGAACCGGCGTCTTTCGCGAGTTTGATGTAGCTGAAGGACACGAGGGTGCTCACCCGATGATCCTTTATTTCACCCCGGAGGAGCAACTCGCTCAGTTCCGTAAGAATACGCTGTTCGAGACGGGCGCGGCGCGTTTCATCCATCAGGTGCTGAGTCTCTTCGCCACTTCCTTGACGACGTAGATCTCGAGGGTATCCCCGACCTGTACGTCCTGGAGATTGCTGATGCCGATACCGCATTCGTATCCGGCAACGACCTCCCGGACATCGTCCTTGAAACGTTTGAGCGACGATATCGTGCCTTCGTGGATCTGTACGTTGTCCCGGAAGACCCGTACGTTCGCCTTCCGCTGCACCTTTCCTTCCGTGACGTAACACCCGGCAACGATGCCGATCTTCGGTACTTTGAACGTCTCCCGGACTTCCACCGCGCCGATCGTCTCTTCCTGGAGTTCCGGAGCGAGCATCCCTTCCATCGCCGCCCGGATATCCTCAACGGCGTCGTAGATGATGCTGTACTTCTTGATCTCCACCTTCTCACGTTCAGCGAGCTGCTGCGCCCGTGGTGTCGGGCGTACGTGGAACCCGACGACGAGAGCGTTGGAGGCGGATGCAAGCATCACGTCTCCCTCGTTGATCGCTCCCGCCGATGCGTGGATCGCCACCAGACGAATCTCCGGTGTGCTGAGCTTCTCGAGAGCGCTCTGAAGCGCTTCCACGGAGCCGTGGACATCGCCCTTGATAACGACTTTGAGCTCCTGGATCTCCCCGTCCTGAATGCTGTCGTACAGGTTGTCGAGTGTGACCTTCTTGACGTTCTTCGCCTCTTCGACGCGTTTGAGCTCTTGTCGTTTGGCGCCGATCTGACGCGCCGATTTATCATCTTCCGTCACCTGGAAGGGGTCACCCGAATCGGGAACCCCGTCAAATCCGAGGATTTCTACCGGCATCGAGGGGCCCGCTGCATCGACGCGCTCCCCGCGATCGTTGAACATCGCCCGGACTTTCCCGGCGAAGATACCGGCTACGAAAGAGTCACCAACCCGAAGGGTTCCGCGTTCAATCAGGACCGAGGCGACGGTGCCCCGACCGGGATCGATGCGACTTTCGATCACCTTTCCCTCTGCCCGGCGATTGTAGTTTGCCTTCAGTTCGAGGACTTCCGCCTGCAGGAGTACCGTCTCGAGAAGATCCTCGATCCCCTCCTTCTTGAGGGCCGATACTTCAACCATTGCGGTCTGCCCGCCCCACTCTTCCGGGATCAGTTCCAGCTCCGAGAGCTGCTGCTTGACCCGGTCGATATTTGCCTCCGGCAGGTCTACCTTGTTGATTGCGACGATGATCGGGACCCCTGCCTCTTTCGCGTGGTTGATCGCTTCCCGCGTCTGGGGCATCACGCCGTCGTTGGCGGCGACGACGAGGATGACGATATCGGTAACCTGGGCGCCTCTGGCGCGCATAAGGGTGAACGCCTCGTGTCCCGGGGTATCAAGAAACGTGATGGAACCACCCTCGACGGTGACCTGGTACGCACCGATGTGCTGGGTGATACCGCCGTGTTCGCCTGCGACGACGTCGGTTGAACGAATCGCGTCCAGAAGTTTCGTCTTCCCGTGGTCGACGTGGCCCATGACGGTGACGATCGGCGGACGATCGACGAGATCGGACTCCGTGTCCGATTCGGTCTCGATCAGGGTTTCATCGTAGAGAGAGACGACGTTGACGGTACATCCGTATTCTGCGGCGAGGATCTCCGCCGTCTCACGGTCGATCTGCTGGTTGATCGTGACCATCATACCCATGCTCATCAGTTTCCCGATCAGTTCGTTCGCCTTGAGGTTCATCTTCTTCGCCAGTTCGCTGACGGTGACGACCTCCATGATATCGATCTCTTTGGGTACCGGGTTTGCTTTCGGTTGTGGCTTCTTGCGGTTGAAGCTGATCTCTTTCTCACGCTGTCGATCGTCGCGATCGTACCCGCCGCCGCGGCCCTTTTTGCTCTTGTAGAACCGTTTGCCCGGGCTTTTCGCCTGGGTGCCGCGTTTGTCGGTTTCATCGGCGGGGGGCTCACCCTGGGCCGGACGCTGACCTGCCGGTCCTCGGCCGGTCGGTCCGGGGCGACCGGGACCGCCTGGGCGTCCTGCTCCGGGCCCGCCGGGACGTCCCGCTCCGGGCCCGCGCCCGGCTCCGCCGGGACCGCGATTTTCAGCGGGTGCTCCCGGGCGACGGTCAGGCGCACCACGACGGGGGCCCGCTGCAGTGTCTTCTCCTCCGGCGGTTCGGGGGCGGCCGGTGCGTTCTCTCATTGACGACGGCAACGGCGGGCGTCGATGTTCGGGGGTATGAATACGTCCTTTCCCCGTCGGCTTTGCGTTACTCCACGCCAGACCGGGCGATGGGGGCGTATCTACCGTCCCTTCGCTCTTTGTCGGGCGTTCACTCTGCGCCGGACGGTCGGTCTCGGTCTCCCGGGTCCGGGCCTCTTCGCGGCGGCGCCCTTTCGGCGGAGCTGCTTCGGTGGATTCCGTCGGAGGCTCTGAAGATCCCGGCTCCGCTTTCGCGGATCGTTCCGGCGCGTCTGAATCGGACGATGCGGGAGTTGGAGTGTCGGGCTTTCCGGGACGTGCCGGTTCATCCTGCGGAGCCGGCGTCTTCGCTACCAGTTCGTCAGACGCGGGACGCTGTTCGCTCTGTTCGCCACCGTCACGTGATGATACCTCGCCCGGGGCTGCCGGCGTTTGCCTGTCGGCGCGTTTCTCCGCGGCAGCTTTCTCGTCGGAGATGCTGCTTTTTCGTTTCGTCGTTACCTTCGATTTCGGTTTCCGCTTAACGACAACGCGCACCTTTTTCTTGTCGCCGGTCGCTGAGGAATCTGTACCCTGGGTACCGGATGCAACGCTGTCCGACTTCTTTTTGATGAGCGTCGCTTTCGGCTTCTGTTTGTCCTCTTCTGACATACCACTCCTTCGCGGTAATCTTATCGATTACCACCACCCTCTGTAAACCGTCTGGAGTACCCGCACCGAGGGGTTACTCCGCGTCTTCGTCCTCTTCGTCATTTTGAGCGAGCTCTTCTTCGTCGTCTTCGACGATCTCGACACTTTCGGTAAGAATGAGCTGCACCGTCTCCACCTCTTCGGGGGTGAGAGCAGCTATCTCTTCGATCTGCTTCGGATCGAGGGAGATGAGGTCTTCGAGGTCTTCAATCCCGGCGGAACGCAACTTCTCGACGATCTCGGGATTCATGTCGGGAAGCTCGGCGATCGTGGTCACGACCTCCTCTTCTTCCTCTTCCTCTTCTTCTTCCTCTTCTTCTTCGGTGTCTTCTGCGACCGGCTCTTCGTACTCACCGGCGTCCGGTTCTTGCTCACTCTCTTCGTCGTCGACGGCGAAGTCGGCTTCCTCGTCGTAGGGCTCGTCCTC
>JBKHFT010000128.1:0-9381 GCA_046540055.1 Alkalispirochaeta sp. | reverse complement strand
TGTACCGGATGGCCCGGCGGAACGCCCTGGTCCGGCGCCTCGCGGCGGTGCAGACCCTGGGTTCAACCACCGTCATTCTGACGGACAAAACCGGAACCCTCACCGAAAACCAGATGGCGGTTCGTCGATACTATTTCCCCGGTGCCGAGGAAGGCTCGAGAGAAATCGAGTTTGACCGAGAAAACGACCACGAAGCCGAAGACGCTTCTGGGCTCGTGTCCAGGGCTCTCACGATCGGTGCTCTCTGTACCGAAGGGCCCAGTGAGGAAGAACCCGGGGAACCGATGGAGCAGGCCCTCCTGGAGGCGGCTTCCGTCGCCGGAAAGAGCAAGGCGCATCTCTTCGAAGAGGCCCCCCGGATCAGGGAGATTCCATTCGACCCCGATCTGGCGCTGATGGCCTCGATCCACGAGGGGCCCTCCGGCGCCTTCGCCGCGGTAAAGGGCTCTCCCGAGGCGGTCCTCGATATCGCTGCAACCTACGCAACCGGGGACGATGCCGAAAGCGGAAAGAACATAGACGACGAGGTCCGCCGGCAGGTAGAGGATCGAAATCGTGCCCTGGCGGCCGACGGCATGCGAGTCCTCGCCCTGGCGGTCCGGGACCTCGGAACGGCTGATGGTGCCGGAGAGATTCCCCGAGAGGAGCTCTACCGGGATCTCCGCCTCCTCGGTCTCGTCGCCTTCGAAGACCCGCCCCGAGAGGGGGTTGCCTCGACCATCGAAACCTTCCGGCGGGCCGGGGTCCGCACGGTTATGCTAACCGGGGATCAAGAGGAGACCGCGACGGCAATCGGACGACAGATCGGACTGCTTCGAAAGGATTCGACGGTCCTCCGGGGTGAGGATCTCGACCGGACCGAAGACGCCGAGCAGCGCCGCCGTGTCGTGGCCGCCGACGCGATCGTCCGCCTGAGCCCCGAGGAGAAGCTGACGCTGATCGAGCTTCACCAGGAAGAGGGGGACATCGTCGCGATGACCGGAGACGGGGTAAACGACGCCCCGGCGCTCCGGAAGGCGGACATCGGCGTCGCGATGGGAGGGCGGGGAGAAGCCGTGGCGAAGGAGGCGTCGGATCTGGTCCTGACCGACGATCGCTTCGAGACCATCGCGACGGCCATCGAGTACGGCCGCATCATCTTCGACAACATTCGCCGGTTTACCATCTACCTGACCTCCGGAAACGTCGCCGAGATTCTCATCGTCGCCGGCGCCACGGTCGTCGGCGCGCCGGTTCCCCTCCTTCCCCTCCAGATACTCTATCTGAACGTGATAAACGACGTCTTTCCTGCTCTTGCCCTGGGACTCGGGGGAGGTCACGAAGGAATAATGACCGAACCGCCCAGGGACCCGCAGGAGGGGGTCCTCGAGAGCTCCCACCTGACAGCGATACTCGCCTGGGGCGCCCTGATCGCCGGAGCCGTCCTCGGGGCGTTCTTCTGGGTGCATGGGACGACCGGCGACAAAGATCTCGCCGTATCGGTCTCCTTCCTCGGTATCGGCTTCGCCCGGCTCTGGCACGTCATCAACATGCGCTCATCCCGGAGCCGCCTCTGGCGAAACCAGGTCATTGCGAACCCCTTTGTGTGGGGCGCCCTCCTCCTCTGCACCGCTCTCTTTGTCCTCGCGGCCTTCTGGGAACCCCTCGCGGGAATTCTCCAGGTGGCACCTCTGGGACCACGGGAATGGGCGGTTATCGGGGTCGCGAGTGTGGTGCCGGCGATTATTGGCCAGCTGGTGATTGGAGTTATCGGGTTACGGAGGCGAGGACGATAGCGACCACCGGGCACACGTGTGCCATCGAGCATCGCGAAGTCCTGTCGAGCATCACGGAGAGATTTGTCAATGCCAGGGTGCGTTCCTGACTTCGTTCCGGTACGCCCCGGGCTTGCGACGACGCGGATCAGTCGTCTTCAGGCCCGTCGAGGGTCAGTACCGCCCGGATCGGAAGGTGATCCGAAGGTGGCACCTCACCGCCGCCGTAACCGCGTATGGTGACTGCCCTCCGGGGACGGAACTCCCTCGACGCAAAGACGTAGTCGATCCGCAAACCCTCCGAACCCTCTTCGAATCCGCGGAAGGTTGCTCCGTTCCTCCTTGAGCCGGCCGAAACAAAGACGTCGTTCAACGGGAGGTGAGGATAGCTGTCCTCTGACTCGGTAAGAAAGCGAACTTCCCGCCAATCCGGCCGGGCGTTGAAATCACCGAGCAGAATGAGCGGTATGCCATCAAAGTGCCCGGCAGCATGATCAAGGATGAGCTCGACACTCGGTAACCTCGAGTCCGGCGACCTGTGATCGAGGTGGGTATTGTACACCACGAAGCGCGGGTTCTCTGCGTTCCGGAGTCGAATCTCGAAGTGTCCCCACGTTACGGTCCGGGGAGTCTTGTTGCCCCAGCTCGTCGAATCAGGTATCTCCGGAGTATCGGACAGCCAGAAGACGCCGGAATCCAGGAGTTCGAGTCGACTCTCGTCAAAGAGGATCGCATTGTGGTTGGTGAAATCACTGCTGCACCCGATGCAGTACATACCCAGGTCCTCGAGGTCATTGCGTTGCTCCTCGCCGGCCTCTTGAAGCCCCACGAGGTCGGCATCCGCGTCGGCAAGAATCTCCAGCACTCCGGCGCGGCGCTCTTCCCAGTGCAGCTCTCCTTCGTCGAAGTCGATGTGTCGAATGTTGTAGGTTACAACCGTCAGCTCCGTATCGGCGACAACAGAACCAGCGATCACGGTGAAGAGTACAAAATGGGCCAGAGCACGTGCCATAGGATTCATTATAACCCGGGAAGCGAAAAAGACCGAACGCGTCGTGCCCGCATCGGGGATGGTACAGCGAATCCGGGGAGTCCTTGACGTCGGAAAGCGGAAAACCAAAAGCAGAAACCAGGAGGGAGCGGTTATGCACGTTTCTTTCCGGGTTGCCTTCGATCCCGGAGCAAGGTTCCGGTAGTCGAAGCACCCGGTTCACCCCCGTCCGCTCCCCCCGATAAACCTCGCTACGCTCCTTTTCCCTTTCTCGGTAGGAACCAGGACACCCCGGTCGTCGATCCGTACCAGTGATCGCCGAACAAGGCGGTTACAGACCCTGCGTACCCGCGGCGGGGGCCACTGAATGTGAGCGGAAAGCGTTGCAAGGGTCAGTTCGAGTACCTCGTCGGCAGTGCCGGAGTGGTGTGTGATGTGCCCCATCATCGCATACTCCTGGAACCGGGCCGTCTGACGCACCCGTCGGATCGCGGCAGAGAACACCCCGTGGCGCGGTGAGACGAGAAACGCCGTCACGAAGAAGAGAAACATCATGACGACCATGGAAGCGGAAATCGATGTGTTCCATCCTCCCGGAACAAGGGTGTTCAGGTCGAATATGAATACGTCGCCCCGGGCCAGTCCGTATCCCAGCCATACGGCGACGGTGCCGATGATGCCGCTGAGAACAAGCATCACCGAAAGCCGTTCGGTCAGAAGAAAAGCGGTTGCCGCGGGAAGGACAAAGAAGGCGATCACCAGTATTGAACCGACCGCGTTGAACGCTCCAACCGCCACCAGACTCACCAGTGTCATGATAGCGTACTGGAGACCGGCGGGTCGGAAACCGAACACTTTTGCCAGAGCGGGATCGAATGTCGAAATCTTGAGTTCCTTATAGAAAACGAGGACGAAGAGTACGGTGATCACCATCAACACGAATACGACAGTGAGTGACGCGGGCCAGAAGACGGTCGCCGGTCGCTCCGTCGTAAGACCCGCACGATATGCCGCCGCCGGAGAGTACTCTCCGCAGTTCGTGCACGTCTCGACAAACCGGGCGCCGGCATCCCGTGGACTGATTCCCTCGGTTCGGCAGTTTGTGCATCGCCGGGACAGAACCGCCCGCGGATCATCGGGGGTGATTACCACCGATTCACAGTCACCGAAACAGTGACTGCTGGTGTCGGCCCAGGCAAGGCCGATTTCGCCGACCATCACGGCATCCTCGTCAAGGTGGACGTCGTCGGTATATCGGGAGACCAACAGAACGGCTATCGCAAAGAGGAGCGGAAAAACGAGACCAAGCGCGGCGTCCTGTTTCAACAGACCTGAACGATGAACCAATTCCGTAAGCGCAACGGTTCCCACTCCCGCCACCACAGCACCGACAAGCAGCCAGGGAGACGAGAGCGACGGCTCTCGTCCGATACCTGCCGTCATCATAAAGACTACGACGATTCCCAGGAGTACCGTGTGGCTGATCGCGTCTGCCGTGAGGGCCATGCCGCGAAGGAGCAGGAACGTTCCGAGAATTCCTCCGGAGATCGCAATGAGCCCGCCGATGAGGATCGCCGTCGTTTCGGGATCGCGAAAGAACGCGTTGAGTTCATCGTGTGTCACGGCCCGGGTTACAATCCAGATGAGCCCTCGTTCAATACCGGCCATTGTCGTTCTCCGGCACCTGTCGATCCCGGCGCCTGCGCAGTACCTCCCATATCACACCGCGACCCGGCGCGAAGAGGAGCGAAGAGGCAACGAAAACGGAGGCGATCAGGATGATCATCGGACCTGTCGGCAGGTCCGCATCGAGGGCACTCACAACCGCCCCGGCACCGCCGGAAACAGCGCCGATCAGAGCTGCCAGGACAACCATCGCTTCCAGACGTCCGGTCCACTGCCGCGCGGCAACGCCGGGAGCGATCAGCAGACCGACCATCAGCACAACACCGGCGAGTTGCAGCCCGATAACGATCGTTGCAACGACCAGGAGCAGAAGGAGTCCGGTGATTGTCCGCACCCGGTACCCGTTGGCTCGGGCGAAATCGGGGTCAAAGGTCACCAGCTTGAACTCTTTCCAGAAGAGCAGAAGAAGCACAACAACACCGCTTCCAACAAGAGCCAGAATCCGGACATCACCTTTCACCATCGCCGCGGCCTCTCCAAAGATAAAGGTACTCAGTCCCGCCTGACCGGCGTCCGGCCGCTGCTGGATAAACGTGAGAACACCGATTCCGACGGCAAACCAGCCGGCCAGGACGATGCCCATAGCGCTGTCCTGCTTGATCCGGGAGTTGCGGGTGACGAAGGAGATAAACCAGACACCAAGAAGACTTGCCGTTGCCGCACCGAACAACAGAGCACCAAGGCTTCGGCCCGCGATCAGAAACCCTATCCCTACCCCCGGGAGTGCGGCGTGGCTGATCGCATCCCCCAGGAGACTCTGATTGCGCAGCACCACGAAAGACCCGATCGCACCGCTTACGGCGCCAAGGAGCAAGCCGCCGGCGGTAACGGTGCGCAGGGTGTATGTAAGACGGACCCCACTCGACGCGATGATCAATACGGTGAAGACCGCAAGGACGGTCAGACCCGCAGCAGCGATCGAGACGGTCCGTATAGAGAACCTTCCGGCGATCACCCTTCGGATCCCCGTCGGGTCTGAACCGCCGCAACGGTACCACCATAGGTCCGTTCAATACGCTCCGCAGTGAACACTTCATCGATCAGACCCGATGCCACCACCTCTACATTGAGAAGCACAACCCAATCGAAATAATCCGCAACTGTCTGCAGATCGTGATGAACGATCAGGACGGTTTTCCCTCGCGACCGCAACTCATGGAGAATCGCTATGATGGCGCGCTCGGTAACGGCATCCACCGCCGCGAAGGGCTCATCCATGAAGTACAGGTCCGCATCCTGAACGAGGGCTCGGGCGAGAAAGGTACGCTGCTGTTGACCTCCCGAGAGCTGACTGATCTGCCGGTGGGCAAGATCGCTGAGACCAACCTCTTCAAGGGCACCCATGGCCAGATCGCGCTCCCGCCGCCCTGCCCGGCGTATCCACCCGATCTGTCCGTACAACCCCATCGTTACCACATCGAGTACGGAGGTCGGGAAATCCCAGTCAACACTTCCCCGCTGCGGGACGTACCCGACACGCCGACGCACCCGCTCGTAGGGCTGACCGAAAAATCGAACGAACCCGGTAGCCGCAGGTACCAGTCTGAGAGCAGCCCTTATCAGTGTGCTCTTGCCCGCGCCGTTGGGACCGACGATTCCCCCGAGCACGCCCGGAGGAACCTCAAGATCCACATCCCAGATCGCCGGGTTGCCGTCATATGCTACCGTCAGGTCATGTACTGCCAGGGCCGGTTCTTTCTTCCCGAGGGTGCGAGGGTAATCGACAGCCCTTCGATGCGGTGCGGGTGCGGCAGATTTCGTTGCGATCATTGTGTCCTTTGCCCCGTAGATGCCGCTCCGGTGATCTCCACCGGTGGTACCGGCGTGAGCCGATCGGGCCAGTCGGGAATCAGAACATCTACACCGGCAACCTGATATGACTGAAGCACTGTGTAGACGTTTTCCGCAATCATTCCGATGTAGGTGCCTCCAAACGAACCGGGATCTCCCATCGCGTCGGAATAGAGTTCGCGGATACCTGTTCGTACGGTACCGCCATCCGACTCAACGGCCTCGACAACGGCGCGAATCGTGTCGGGGGGGATGCTCGATTCAACAAAGAGAACGGGGATTCCATTCGAAATGACGAAGTCAACAGTCTCCTGAATATCTCCGACACCCGCTTCATCTTCCGTGCTGATCCCCTGAATCGCTGCCATTCGCCAGCCGAACGCGGCACCGAAGTACTGAAACGCATCGTGGGACGTCACAAGATAGCGCATCCTTCCGGGAACACTCCGGAGCCCCGCATCGGCCCATTCGTAGAGAAGGTCGAGTTGCTCCATATACGCCTCGGCGTTACTCCGGTAGATGCGCTCGTTGTCCGGATCAAGCTCCTCCAGTCGGCGCGCGAGGTCGTCCACTGTGATAGCCCAGTTGCGGGGGTCAAACCAGAAATGAGGATCGTCGCTACCGAGTTGAGACGCTTCTTCGTCAAACGCCCCGATAACGAACCCGGCCTCCTTCACCGGCTGCGACAGGGCATAGACCTCCACCCCCTGCTCCCCCAGAGCATTGAAGACCGTGTCGAACTGACCTTCGAGATGAAGACCGCTGTACACAACCATGTCCGCCATATTCATCGTCCGAACGTCGCGCTCCGTCGGCTGGTAGAGATGTGGATCAACACCTGCGCCCATGAGCCCGTCGATTTTGACCCCCTCGGCGCCGTCGGTAAGGACATCGAGCAGATCATATGCCTGGGTCGTCGTCCCGACGATCCGCAGAATGCCGTCATCGGGTCGTGCCGGTTCTTTGGTGCCCCCGGCAGACACCGGCCCCGCAGTCCAGGCCACGAGCACCGTAACGATGGAGAGAAACTGAACCGCCCTTTTGAACATATTCACTCCTTAGTTTGATTATTCAAAGTTTATAATATAATATACGCCTGCTATTTGCTATTGTCAATCAAAACCTGAAAATTGACGAACGTTACCGCGTTGACGTATGCTGTTGTATGTGAGCACCACCACGGAGAACTATCTGAAATCAATCTTCGCGATCGCCGAATCCACAACAGATCAGCTTGTGGGGCTTGGTGACATTGCGCAGGCCCTCGGGGTAACTCCGGGAACGGTAACCACCATGATGAAAAGCCTCAACGAAGCGGGTCTTGTGGAGTATCAACCCCGGGCAGGTGTCTCCCTCACGGAAGAAGGTCGTCGTCAGGCTCTCACCGTGATTCGTCGTCATCGATTGATCGAACTGTTTCTGGTTGAGGTGCTCAATCTGGACTGGGCCGACGTACACGAGGAAGCGGAAGTCCTGGAACACTCCATGAGTGACCTCCTGATCGACAGGATCGATGAGGTGCTGAGACACCCTCGGGTTGACCCGCATGGCGATCCGATTCCGAACGCCGACGGAACAATCGATCCCGAATACGGCACACTGCTATCGGAACTGGAACCACCGGTAGCGTTCCGGATAGATCGTGTGGAACAGGACGCCGAATTCCTCGCCTTTCTCAAGGAGACGGGCCTTGTTCCCGGCGTTGTCGCCCACCTGACAGCCCGCAGTAACGCCGCCGGCACTCTGACGGTCAGAAAAGACGAGGCCTCAGTTCAGATCAGTATACCCACCGCCCGGATGATCCGTGTAACGGTGGAGGATTGAACGCCGGAAGCTTATCTCTCCCCCGCTACCCGGGAGTCCTCCAGTTCGTCCCGGAGACTCTCCGCCTGCCGACGGATTTCAGGCGGCACGTGCTGCCGGCGAAGAATGTCGTCCAGTACGGCAGTCACCTCGACGGTGAGATCCTTCCCGGTAGCAGTCTCTATCTGTTTCAGGATGATGACCTTTCCGTACAATGAAAGGATGTCGTCGGAATCCATCTCGAGGGCGGTGTCGATCGCACCAAGGGCGGCCTGCAATCGCCGGGTCGCCAGAAAGAGCATCGAAAGGTTCCGATATACCGACGCCGGGCAGTCGGCATGACGGGTTGCGGACCCGAAATAGATCTCGGCGGTCTCGTAGTCACCCATACGGAGAAAGGTGCACCCGAACGCTTCATCCAGTTCGGCACCGTCGTCCATAATCAACCGCGCCCGTTCGAGAGCGCGAAGGGACTCAGCCTGGAACCCCGTTTCGGAATAGGCGATACCCAGGTACATCCATGCGTACCCATCAACCGGTGAACTGGACAGATGCCCGTGCAGGGCGGTGATCGCCGGAATAAACGCCCCCGTAGCGAGGGCGCGTACCGCATCCGGATAGGTCATATGCCCGCTTCCGAAATGATCCGGGCCACCCGGTCGGCGACCCGCCGTTGCGTCATATCACTCATACTTTCTCCTTGTGAGCGGTCAGGTATCTCTGCACCGCTTCAATACTCCCCCCGGACCCATCGGAGAACCGCGTCGAGGAACTTCTGCGTCTTGCTGACTCCTCCGTATCCGGCGTGCAGTACCGGATCCAGCGTCGCGGCAAAGATGCGTCCTCCTGTACGCGGATAATGCTCGAATGCGATGACCTGAGCCGATCCGTACTGCAGGAGAACGGTTGCGTCCTCCGGCGGCACCAGGGCGCCGTGGAAATGCCACGTCAGATCCTCGATGTCGAGATCGCGAAACGCCGGATGATTCTGATTGGAGATCGACATCGGCTGATTGTCCAGGTATCCCTTGTCCCAGGCGTTTTTACCGTCGTATACGAAACGGGGTGCCCCGGATCTCCATTCCACGCCCGGCAGCCACGGTCGCACGATCTCTCCAAACGCAACGATCGTGCCACCCCCGGTAAGAAAGCTTTCGATAACGTCCTTTCTCTCGTAGAGCAACTCCTGATTTGACTCTCTTGGTACCAGCAGAACGTCAAAGGGCGCGAGTGCTCCTTTGCTCAGATCCGGTGCGTAGATCAACCGGTCGATCAGTTTCCGGTATTTATCAAACTCGAACAGATCCAGCTGCCACTGGGCGCCGCTGTAGTACATCGCAACACGCCGGCTCAGCG
>JBKHFT010000127.1:0-9463 GCA_046540055.1 Alkalispirochaeta sp. | reverse complement strand
TGCGGTACGGCCCGATTTGTCGGGATCGTTCCTCGGCCTGTCGGCCTGCGGTACGACCCGTAACACGGAGAGAGTGGGATTCGAACCCACGGTACCAGCAAAGGCACAACGGTTTTCAAGACCGCCTCCTTAAACCACTCGGACATCTCTCCAGTGTGCCCGCCACTATACTCAAGCGGTCGTTGCCTTGTCAACAAATGGCAAGTATAAAGGGGTATGGCACACCATCAGTCGCGACCGCTTTTTGTCGAGAAGGAGTTCACCGTACGGACCTACGATATCGATTTCGCAGGGCACGTAAGCAACATCGTCTATATCCGATGGCTCGAGGACCTCCGGTTTCTGCTGCTGGAAACGCACTTTCCCCTGCAACAGCAGATGGAACAGGGGTACGCGCCGATCCTGACCCGGACAAACATTCAATACCGCCGGGCGATCAAACTGTTCGAACCGGTCAAGGGACGCATGTGGGTACAGAGCGTCGGTGGTGCGAAGACGATTCTCGCCGCGCAGATCGTGGTAGCCGACGAGATCTGCGCCGACGTCGTCCAGGAAGGGGTCTTTGCCGACCTTTCCACGGGTCGTCCGATACGCATCCCCGAAGGGTTGCGAGGGATTTTCGACAACTGGCGGGAGTGACTCCCCGGGGTATCTATACCTCGAGATCTCCCCGAATCTGCGCCGCCAGGAAGCGAGTGTACACCTCCCAGGAGTGGTACCCGTAGTTCCCGGCCATCACGAACAGCGAGGGTATATCGCGTTCCCTCACCCACCGGTACAGGTAGACGTCTCGCTCAAACAACTGGTCCCCCGTCATCTTGAGCAGTTCCGTCGACGGAAGCTGATCCCGTTCGTAGGGGTCGGCTCCGTCGACGACGAGTACGAAATCGGGCAGCCGGAACAACCGCTCCATCTCGTCCATCGCGGCGGTCAGGCGGGGTAGGTATTCGCTTTCTTCTCCGGAGGCGATCGGAACATCGATCGTACTCGGTACGAAGGAGGGGTTGGGGGCACCGTCGGCGAGGGTTTGCGGCTGGTCCATCGGCCACCCCTGCGCCATGTGAACACTCACGGTCTGAATCGTGTCATCTTCGGCGGTAAGTGCCGCGGTACCATCACCCTTGTGGGCGTCCACGTCGATCACCCAGGCGGTCTTGATCCGCTCCGCAGCCTGGAGAGATCTGACCGCGATCACCAGATCGTTCACGGGACAGAACCCCTCACCCCACCGGTACTGGCCGTGGTGCATCCCCCCGCCGAGGTAGAAACAGAATTTCTCCGGCGACGAAAGGGCGAGCTCCGCGCCGCGGCTGGTACCGCCGGCAAGACGGAGACTTTGGTTCCGAAGCTCACAGAGACCGTACTTCGCCGAATCCGGGTCGTACCGATGATAGGTCCCGTCGTCGTTCACCAGTTCGAAGGTTCGCTGCATCTCCCCTTCGCACGGTCCATCGGGGCCGCGCGGAGACGAGAGCAGCCGATTGACGTACTCGTCGTCGTGAACGCGACGAATCGCCTCGGCAGATACCGGCGAGATCTCCTCCTCGAACAGCCAGCTATCCCGGGTCTCCGCAAGGTACGGGTCTTCGAGAAGGTGCTCGATCGTCCTCATCGCGTTGGAACCCATGATCGGAATCTGTATTCCGTAGTCGGTCATCGGTCGTCTCGGCAGGCGGTCGTGGAGTATCATGGTCGCTACTGTAGTACGGGATATCCGGTATGACAACGACCGATTCGACGATAGCAACGGCTCAACGCCTCCTCGGCGCAACGATTACCACGAGCGTTCTCTCCCGCCCCGGCGCCGGTCCTTGTACCGCTGAAGAGGAGATCGCTACTCGTGGCATCACCACAACGGAACAGATCACCGGCGGAATCATCGTTGAGACCGAGGCGTATCTCTTCGACGACCCGGGAAGTCACTCGTACCGTGGTCGTACCCGCCGAAACGACTCGATGTTTCTCCCGGAAGGACACGCCTACGTCTACCGCTCCTACGGTGTTCACTGGTGCTTCAACGTGGTCACCGGCAGAGAGGGAATCGGCGAGGCGGTCCTGATCCGCGCGGTGGAGCCGACGATCGGGATCGATACGATGGTATCCCGGCGGTTCCCGAACCGGTCGTCGTCGGACCCCGTCGACAGCCGAACGCTGCAGGACCTGTGCTCCGGCCCGGGTAAGCTGTGTACCGCCCTCGGAATCGACGGGGGTGACGACGGAAGGATCATCCGGTTTCGGAGACCGGAAGGTGCGATCGGGAGTCCGGGAACCGATGGTGGAACAGACGCCGGGGTGGTGGCCGGCACCCGGGAGATAGCGATCACGTTTCCGACACGGGAGCCGCTACCGACGGAGATCCTTGCGACGCGTCGAATCGGGATCACGAAGGGTGCCGATTCGTTTCTGCGGTTCGTTATCGCCGACAGCCCGTGGCTCAGCCGTCCAGTGCGCCGCCGGGAACGAGAAGTTCTACCAGCCGATCCAGGTCTTCCATCGAGAGGTAAGTGATTTCGATCTTTCCCCGGTCGTTGGTACCGGTGAGAAGCACCCGCGTCCCGAGGCGCTCCATGAGCTTCTGCTGGATCTGCTCCATCTCGACACTTTTTCGGGGTGCCCCGGGTTTTGATGGGTCCCGATCGTCGGTAACGCTTCCGGAACGGTTCCGATCCGGAGAGGACGCGTCATCCCCCGATTCATGATGGGATGGAGTACCACTATCTCCGTTATCAGATTCAGGAGATACGGGACCCCTCAGACGCCGATGCGCCTCATCGGGAGACCGACCCTGATTGACGAAGGTGACGAGCTGCTCCAGAGCGCGAACGGAAAGCTCCTCGTCGAGGACGATCCGTACCGCATCGGGGATCAGTGTGGTGTCGGTGATACCGAGAAGGGTCCGCGCGTGGCCTGCGGAAAGAGCACCGGTATTGACGAGTTCCTGGACTTCTTCCGGAAGCTTCAGAAGGCGAAGGCTGTTTGCGACGGCGGGCCGACTCTTCCCCAGGCGATGGGCAAGCTCCTCCTGGTTCAGACCGGACCGCTCCATGAGCTCCCGATACGCCCTGGCCTCTTCGATCGGCGTCAGGTTCTGGCGCTGGATATTCTCGATCAGGGCGATCTCGAGTTTTTCATCCTCCGAAAACACCCCGGGGAGGACGGGTACCACCGTCAACCCCGCCATCGTCGCGGCGCGGTAGCGGCGCTCACCGGCGATGATCGTGTAGCTGCCGTCCTCCTGCTCTTCCGCCAGGATCGGCTGGATGATACCCCGCTCCTCGATCGACCGCGCGAGCTCCTCGAGGGATTCCGGCGAAAACGTCTTCCGCGGCTGGTCGGGATTAGCCCGAATCCGGTCGATCGGGACGGTTACCACCGAGTTGAGTTCGCCGCCTTCGATGGTGCCCAGGTCGCGGCCCTGAAGGAGCGCGTCGATCCCCTTACCGAGTCGCCGCTGCTTGGACACGCTGTACCACCTCCTCGGCAAGTTTCCGATAGCTTCGGGCACCGACGCAGGTCGCGTCGTACTGGTTGACCGGGATACCATGGGAAGGCGCTTCGGAGAGGCGAATATTACGGGGAATGATCGTCCGGAACACCCGTTTCCCGAAGTATCCGATAACCTCCTGCACAACGTCGTTCGCGAGTCGCGTGCGAGAGTCGTACATCGTAAAGAGGATCCCGAAGAGCTCGAGATCAGGATTGTAACTCGTCTGTACCCGCTTGATGTTCTGCAGGAGCTGGGTCAATCCCTCGAGGGCGAAGTACTCCGTCTGAAGGGGAATGATGCAGTTGTCCGCCGCAACAAGGGCGTTGAGGGTCAGTAAGCCGAGACTCGGGGGACTGTCGATAAAGATGTAGTCGTAGTCGTTCCGGACGGGATCGATCCCCTCCTTGAGGAAAAATTCCCGCTTCTGTTCGTTGACGAGCTCGACGTTTGCACCGGTAAGATCGGAACCGCCGGTAACAACGAACAGTCCCGCCTGGGAGGTCTCCTGAACGACCTGATCGATCCGTCTCTCCCCACTGAGAACCTGATAGATACCGTTGCCGTCGCGGTCCGCACCAACGCTGGATGAGAGGTTTCCCTGGGAATCGAAATCGACAAGGAGAACGGAATGTCCCATATCCGCGAGATACGCTCCGAGATTGGTTGCGGTGGTCGTTTTTCCAACACCACCTTTCTGGTTCGCAAAGGTAAAAACGCTTCCCATTGTGTGGTATCCGAGTATAGCGGATGGACCCGTTCATGTCACGCCGAATAAATATTCACCGATTGACCAATAATCGTATATTTTTTACAACTTCACGAAGCAATTCAGAAAAGGAGTATTGTATGAAGCGAGTTATTGTAACGATCATGATCGCCCTCGTTCTCGTGGGCATCGTCTGGGCCGGGGGACAATCGGAAGACCCCGACGGACCCCGAACAATCACCGTCGCCACCGACGCCACGTGGCCGCCGATGGAGTTTATTAACACAGATCAGGAAATAGTCGGATTTGACATTGACCTGATGAATGCGATCGCCGACGCCGCCGAATTCGAGGTCGAGTTCCAGAACACCGCATGGGACGGGATCTTCGCCGGTCTCGCCAACGGTGACTACGATGCAGTCATCTCTTCAGTTACGATCACCGAAGAACGGCAACGCACGATGGACTTCTCGACGGCCTACGTCAACGCCGGTCAGGTGCTGATCGTCCGGCAGGACGCCCCGTCGGGATGGACTACTCTCGACGACCTCGCCGGTGAATCCGTCGGCGCCCAGATCGGAACAACCGGGGCGATCGAGATCGACAACAACGAAGACGTTGAACTCCGTACGTACGACGAGATCGGTCTCGCGATCGAAGACCTCGCCCAGGGCCGTATCGCAGGTGTCGTTGCCGACGCACCGATTGCCGCGGATTTCGTCCTCCAGAACGAGAACTACGAGGGAACGCTCCAGATCGTCGGTGAGCCCTTCACCGATGAGTACTACGGTGTCGCGGTACGCAAGGGCAACGACGAAGTGCTCGATCTGGTAAACGAAGGCCTTGAAGTCGTCCTCAACGACGGTACTATCGAGGAGTTGCAGGACAAGTGGCTTCGGTAAACGGCGATTCTCAGTCACAGCAGAGAACGCAGATTACCGTAAGTGACGGAGCGCTGATCCCCGACCGGGGAGAGGCCTCCGTCTTTTCGGCGTGGCGCATCAGTTTTTTTGGTGCTCTGGGCCTGGTAATCCTGCTCCCCCTGGTATCCCCCGATCCCTATCGGGAGATCATCGCATTCCTTCCCGACGGAATTCTCCGAACGTTTCAGGTCACCCTCATATCGATCTTCTTCGCCCTGATCATCGGCCTTGTAACCGGCCTGGGTCGTATATCCCGAGTCACGATCGTCAATCGGATCGCCACGGTCTACGTCGAGGTGATTCGCGGTATCCCCTTGTTGGTACAGCTCTTCTACATTTATTTCGCCCTCGGTCGATTCCTGAGTCTCGACCGGATGGTGGCGGCGATCCTGGCGATGTCGGTCTGTTACGGGGCGTACATGGGGGAGATCTTCCGTGCCGGTATCCAGTCGATACCGAAGGGACAGATGGAGGCCGCCCTCGCCCTCGGAATGAGTCGCAGTCAGGCGCTTCGGCTCGTAATCCTGCCCCAGACGATGCGAGTGATCCTGCCTCCGATCGGAAACGAGTTTATCGCCCTCCTCAAGGACAGTTCCCTGGTATCGATCGTCGCCGTCAGCGATCTTCTGCGCCGCGGCAGGGAGTACGCGTCGACGACGTTTTTCTACTTTGAGGCGTATACGATGGTCGCCCTGATTTACCTCGTATTCACCCTCTTCTTCTCGAAGGCGGTGGCGATCATGGAAGAAAGGTTGGAACACGGTGGCAGATAACAGAGTACGAATCGAGAACGTTTCGAAACAGTTCGGGACGATTGAAGCGGTCCGGAACGCCAATCTGACCGTTGCACCCGGCGAAGTAGTCCTGATCATCGGCCCCTCCGGAAGCGGGAAAAGCACCCTCCTCCGCTGCATCAATCGCCTTGAGACCGCAACCGACGGAGAGATCTGGATCGACGATGACCGCGTAACCGATCCCCACGGGAATATCCGCCAGATCCGGGAAGAGGTGGGAATGGTGTTCCAGAACTTCAACCTCTTTCCTCACCTTACGGCGCTCCAGAACATCGCCCTGGCACCACGGAAGGTAAAACACACAGATCGGGAGAAATCGGAGCAGCGTGCTCGGGAACTCCTGCGGCGTGTCGGTCTCGGTGATAAGGAGAATGTGTATCCTGATCAGCTCTCCGGGGGACAACAGCAGCGCGTGGCGATCGCCCGGGCCCTAGCGATGGATCCAAAAGTGATGCTATTTGACGAACCTACGAGCGCACTCGATCCCGAGATGATAAAGGAAGTTCTCGACGTGATGCTGCAGCTCGCGAAGGACGGAATGACAATGCTGGTGGTCTCCCACGAGATGGGATTTGCCCGGGCCGCGGCAGACAAGGTTGTCTTTATGGACAACGGCGAGATCATCGAGGTCGGCGCTCCCAGCGATCTCTTCGATTCACCGAAGGAAGAACGGACCCGACGGTTCCTCGACCATATTCTATAAAAACCGGTCTACGCCTTTATTTCGCTCTGATTTATGCCGACAACACTATCAGGACCAGTAGTTCGCAACGTAGCAAAACAGCGGACTTTCGTTACTTTGCGAATTGATAGAAAGGTTCGGCGTCAGGGCGCAATTTATTTGCATTGAATATATAATCGGTTAGAGTGGAAACTATGGCGAACGGTGATTTTAGAAAAGATAAAACGATCATGCGGGAGTTCCCCAAGATCGAACTCCACCGGCATCTGGAAGGCACCTTCGCCCTCCCGACGCTCCACCGGATAGCGCAAAAAAACGGTCTCAACTACAGCGCTGATTTCAACGAATTCAAGAAAGCGGTACAGTTTCCCCGCGATTCAGAGCCTGACTTTCTCACCTTCCTGTCAAAGTTCAAAAACGACTGGTACCGTTCGCATCAGGATGTCTGGGACGTTGTATACGACTCAGTCCGCGGCTTCGTCGACGACGGGCTGTTCTATATCGAACTTCGTTTCTCACCTGAGCATTTCTCGTTCTACAACGACTTCGATCGAATGGAGATCACCCGCCTTGTGATCGATGCGGGTAATAAAGCCGCCGGAGAAACGGGCGTTCGGATTCGATACCTGATCACCTTCAACCGGGGTAAACAGGATCAATACGAGATGATCAATCTGTACCGCTCGATCAGAGGTCTCGAGATTCCCGAAATCGTCGGTATCGACCTTGCCGGGGACGAGACGAACTATCCGCCGGAAAGCTTCACGGAATTCTTCAAGACGATCAAAGATGAAGGGATCTACGAAGCTACGATTCACGCCGGCGAAGTGACTCCTTCAGATCAGATCTGGGCAGCGATCGATCAACTCCACGCCTCCCGAGTCGGTCACGGAACGACGTCGATCGACGATACCGCGATTCAGGAGCGGCTGAAAAAGGACGGAATCGTTCTCGAGCAGTGCATCACGTCGAACTACCAGACCGGTTCCTGGGTGGATGAGCGCAACCATCCACTCGGGCGGCTCTACCGAAGCGGTGTTCCGGTAACAATCAACTCCGACGATCCCTCTATTCAGGATACAGACCTGACCGACGACTACATGAAAGCGTGTGATTACTTTGATTTGAACCTTGAAGATCTTATTCGCCTGAATCAGATCGCAATCGAGGGGACGTTCCTGAAATCACCGGAGAAAAAAGAGCTTTCCGATGCGTATCTTGCGGCGGTTTCAGCGTTTCGGAAGAAGCACAAGATCTGAGATTCCGGTAACGTCGATACCTGCCGGTATCGTTTCACGTGAAACATCGAGGCCGTACCGCCTCGTAACACACCATCAGAACGAAATTGTTCCACGTGAAACATCATCGAGGCGCCGACGGAACTCCCCCTCCCTGTCGAGATCTACTCCCACCTCTATCGCCACCGTCTCAGTGAAGCGTTCGTCGAGGATCTCACCATGCATCTCGTCGATGATCGTTCTGACAGGCTGATACAGTTCGTAGGGAACGATCAGCAGGTGTTCTTTCAACACCCTCTTCCGCGTCGTTTCAAGAATAGCGATACACCCCTTCGCGGCGTCTCCATATGCGTGGACCAACCCGCCGGTTCCCAGCTTGGTGCCACCGAAGTATCGTACCACCGTGAGGATGCAGTCGGTCACGCCGCTTCCCCTGAGAACCTCCAGGACCGGTCGCCCCGCCGTTCCTTTCGGTTCACCGTCGTCGCTCATTCCGAACTGTCGGCTTCTTTCGTCGCCCAGAGAAAACGCGTACACCACGTGAGCAGCGCCGGGATGTGCTTCCCTGCGTCGGGAAAGAATGCTTTCCGCTTCGTCACGGGTCACACACCCGGATATCTCCGCGATAAATCGGGAGCGCTTTATCTCTACTTCGTATCGAGCGGGTCCAAGAGGTATCAGCATCCGGAACCTCCCGTTCCGGCGTGGAGGTTACTCCTCCGGTGTTTCTTCGTTAACAGGTGCCGCTTCGGTCGATTCTCCCGAAGCTGTACCGGGATCTCCGGGCAAACCCGGATCGGCATCGCCAGTATCGGTCTGACCTGTGGTCCCTGTCTCGGTATCGTCTTCCGCGCCTTCGGTAACATCGAGTTTCGCGACGCCGACGACGTAATCGGGACGTTCGACGCTCATTACCGCAACGCCCCGGGCGTTCCGCCCTTGAATCGAAACGTCTTTCGCTCTGAGCCTGATCGTGATGCCCTGTGATGAGACGGCGATCACCTCGTCCTCATCTTGGACGGGAATTACCGCCACCACTTCACCGGTTCCAACTCCGTCTTTATCGGTCTCCGTTACCGAGAACGCACGCATTCCCTGGCCACCACGTCCGTGAAGGGTAAACTCCGAAAAAGGTGTCCGTTTTCCCGATCCGTACTCGGATACCAGCAAAACATGGTCACCGTCGGGGGCAAGACAGGCACCGGCGATCTCGTCACCACGCTTGAGTTTGAGCCCCCGCATACCTCTTGTATTGCGGCCCATCGTGCGCACTTCGCTCTCGTGCATTCGCAGGCCCTGACCCCGTCGACTTACGAGGAGCAGATTGTCGTCCCCTGAGGTGAACTGCACCGTTACCAGCCGGTCGCCGTCAACGAGCTGGATCGCCCTGATACCGCGTCGGCGGGCGTTTACGAAGGCGCTGCTCTGTATTTTCACCACCTGGCCTCGAGCTGTCGCGAAGAAAAGGTTGATCTCCGAATCGAACTCCTTCATCGGTACTACCGAGGCGATATCCTCGTCTGCGGCGATCTCGAGAAGACTCTTGATGTGGGTGCCTTTCGCCTGCCGTGACGCTTCAGGAATCTCGTGGACCTTGAGGTAGTACGCCTTCCCTGCACTCGTGAAAAAGAGC
>JBKHFT010000126.1:0-9510 GCA_046540055.1 Alkalispirochaeta sp. | reverse complement strand
CCGAGTCCGATCGCACCGATCGTTGGTTTATTCATCGTTACCTCGCGTGTTGTGACAGAAGTTCTACCAAAGGCCGGCGAACGGTGCAGTTGTCGAAGTGGAACGAGTCGGCCATCGCCTCAAGCTCAGCGATCGTCGCCCCCCGGAACTGTTCGGCAAACTCGTCTACCAGAGCCTCTGATATGAGGATATGCCGCACCAGCCGGTGTATCAACCACTTCCGACTGAACGGGTAGGGTTGATAGGCGGGAAACTCCCGCTCTATCAACGCTTCGAGGGGTTCGAGGGCATCCCTGATTCCATCATCGGTACTGCCCCACCGGTCCGCTCCGAGACGGCGTTTCTTGTCGAGAACCGGGGCGATTCGTTTCGTCCACGGGCTGTTCTCGGGTACGGTCACCAGTCCCTGAAGTCCGATATCCTTGTACGTCCAGATCGCCCAGTGAACGCCGTAGGAGTCGTAGATCTCCAGCTGGTCCCGGAGGACGTCGTACCGCATCCGATCGGTTTCTTCTTCTCCGGTGTAGACCGGACCGAACTCACCGACCCAGATCGGCATCTCCCGGGACAGCATGAACTCGCTGCGCCGGAGGAACGTCTCTTCCAGAACGGTGCGGTCGACGTACTCGCCCCGACTGTATCCAGGGTAGGGGCCGGCGTCGACAAATCCCGACAGCGCGTAGTCGTGGTTGGTGTATACCGCGTTGGGGATCACCTCGGTGAACATCTCGAACTCCCGGGAGTAGGTGTTCCCCTCAAGAAAGAGAATGCGATCCGGGTCCTCCCGGCGGATCACCTCCGCGAGGCGGCGATAGACCCCTTCGATGCGGGCGCCGCCGGGGTCGCCCGGTTCGTTTATCGGGTTGTATCCGGCGATCCACGGGTTATCCCGGTATCTCCGGGCGATCTCTCGCCAGATCCCCTCGGTTCGCTCCTGAAAGTGAGGATGATCCCAGTACAACGCGCGATGGATCGGGTTGTCTGAATGCCACGCCTGGTTCTGGTACCCCGGCAGGGCGTGGAGGTCGAGGATCACGTACACCCCTGCCCGGCCGCAGGCATCGATCGCCCGGTCGAGGCGGCAAAATCCCTCTTCGAGGTAGGTGAACGGGGCGGAGTCGGACTCGAGATGGCGGTAGTTGATCGGTATCCGCAGGAGGTTCATCCCGTGGTTCGCAATAAACGCCGCGTCACCATCGGTGAAGAAGGCATCGAGAAAGCGATCGAAGAAAGCGGTGTATTTTTCTTTTCCAAGGACCGACAGGAGCGCTTCACGGTGGGAGCTCTCGGTGGAAGGGTAACCGGTGATGAAGTTTTCCATGTTGAGCCACCCGCCGATCCCGGTTCCCCGTAAAAGCACCGGGGTGCCGTTGCCGTCCACAATGTGTGAGCCGGAAACGCGGAGGCGGATATGTGGCGCGGTGTGTAGTTCCGGGGTGGTGCCCCGGGAGACGTCGGATCTGCCGTTCATCGGTGTGCCTCCTCTGTGTCGTTTGTGCCGTTTGTGCCGCTACCGGGCTCGCCCGTTCCGGCGATCGGGGTACCCACGGTTGCTGCAGTGAAGTAGGCGTCCCGCTCCCGGACGTGCCGCGTGTCACCGACGATCTCGATCGTGTCGGTGAGGCGGATATCCTCGCTCCCGGAACCGACCATTATCCGGAACGTTCCCGGTTCTATGATGTAGTTCAAGTCTTTCCCGTGGAAGCCGAGCTGATCGGTAGATAGCTCGAAGGTGACCCGCCGCGTTTCCCCGGCGGGAATAGCGACGCGAACGAACCCTTTCAACTCTTTGACCGGTCGGGTGATCGTGTACTCCTCGTCGTGGATGTAAAGCTGCACGACCTCGTCGCCGTCGCGGCCACCTGTATTGGTGACATCTACCGAGAGACGGAGGCGGTCCCGCTGGGACAGCGTCTTCCGTTCGATCGTCAACACGTCGTAGGAGAAGCTCGTGTAGCTGAGACCGTGCCCGAAGGCATAGAAGGGCGTGGTGCTCATCTCCACATAGGATCCGAGCCAGTGAGAGCGCCCGCCGGATGGTTTGTGGCCGTAGAACACGGGAACCTGACCAACATCCCGGGGGAAGGAGATCGGGAGTTTCCCGCCGGGGTTGGTGATGCCGAAGAGCGCCTCCGCGACGGCGCTCCCTCCCTCCTCGCCGGGGAGCCACGCGAGGAGGATCGCCTTGACCAGCGGTTCCACCTCGGGGAGCGCGACGGGACGACCGTTGAGAAGCACCAGTACGACGGGCGTTCCCGCTGCAGCCACTTCCCTGAGAAGTTCTTCCTGCACTCCCGGGAGACCGAGGGTCGCCCGGTCGCGGGCCTCACCGGTGGTGCACCCTTCTACGAGGCCCGCCCGATCTCCCATCGCGAGGATCACGAGATCCGCTTCCGACGCGATGGAGACCGCTTCGGCAAATCCGCTGCGGTCGGTATCGAGAACGTCGCATCCCCTTGCGTACGTGATCTCCGGTAGATCGGTCGGGGTGGTACCGACGGTTCCGGCTGCCCCACGTTCCTCCTTCACGTACGCTCTGATCCCCTCGAGGATCGTCCGCACCGAGGCGTCGTCGTCGACATCTTCGACATCGTCGGGCACGGGGGTACCAAAGGGGTCGTCCTCTTTCATCGACTTGAGCGTCTCGATATGGCAGGGATAAGCGTAGTCACCGATCTGGTTTCGCCAACTGTCCGCGTTGGGTCCGATCACCGCGATCTTCCGGGGACCCGCACTGTCCGTCGCGATCGGGAGAACGGCGTCGTCGTTCTTCAGCAACACCAGCGAAGCCGCCGCCAGTTCCTTCGCGAGAGACCGATCCTCGGGAGTGTCGTATATCACGACGTCGTCGGCGCGTTCCGGTACGAAGGGGTTCTCGAAAAGTCCGAGGCGGAACTTCATCCGCAGGACACGGGTGACCGCCTCGTCGACGAGGTGTTCCGGAACGGAGCCGCTTCTCACCGCGTCCACCAACGGTTCGGCGTAGCAGTCGCGGGTCGGGAGTTCCATGTCGATCCCCGCCGCGAGGGCCTGCTGTGCAGCGTGCCCCTTGTCCCGGGCGGCGCCATGGTACGCTTTGATCATATTGATCGCGAAGTAGTCGGAGACGACAATACCCTCGAATCCCCACCCGTCGCGAAGAATCTCCCGGAACAGTTCAGGGGCGCTTGCGCAGGGTTGACCGTCGAGTTCGCCGTAGTTGTTCATCACCGAAGCGAGTCCTGCGGTACGGACCGCCGCCTCGAAGGGGAACAGGTAGGTGTCCCGAAGTTCCCGAGAGCCGAGGTGCGCCGGCGCCCAGTTCATCCCTCCCTCCGACATTCCGTACCCGACAAAGTGCTTCGCCGTGGCGACGATGCCGTTCCGCAGATCGTTGCTCTGGAGCCCCTCGATATAGGCACACCCGAGGCTTCCGGTGAGGTACGGGTCCTCTCCGAGGGTCTCCTCGACGCGTCCCCACCGGGCGTCCCGGGTCACATCGAGAACCGGAGCGAGGGCGTGGTGGGCCCCGACGGAACGCATCTGCCTACGGATCGTGTCGCCCATTCGACGGACAAGGTCTGCTCTCCACGTTGCACCGAGACCGATACTCTGGGGAAAGAGCGTTGCTCCGCGGGTCATGAAGCCGCTGCAGCACTCTTCGTGCACGATCGCCGGAATCTTGAGGCGCGTCTCCGTGGTAAGGTATTGCTGGATCGTATTCGCCGTGGCGATGTACTCGTCGGCGTCGAAAGTGCTCGCTCCGCCTATTCGCGTGATCTCACCGATCCCGCCGGCCAGCTTCTCCTTCATCTTCGCCTGATCGAGGTCCCGACCGCTGAGAATCTCGTATACCCAGTGGCTCGTAAGCTGCTGGACCTTCTCTTCAAGAGTCATCCGCCCGAGAAGGTCGGTGATTCTCGCGGAAACCGGCTGCGCCGGGTCGAGATACCGTGGTGTGTTGTTCTGCTTCGCTGTCTTGGACATATGCCGTGTCCCATCCTTTCTGTTCTATTGTACGTATTCTCAGCCTTTGATTGCGCCGACAACGACGCCTTCTATCAGTTTCTCCCGCGCGACGGCGTATACCAGGAAGAGCGGTAACGACGCGAGTACCAGGGATGCCATCATGAGGGGTATGTTCGCGGAGAATTCGCCCTGGAAGTTCCAGAGTGCAAGGGTCAGGGGGCGCTTGCTCTCGGAGCTGATCAGAACCAGCGGAAAGATGAATTCGTTCCAGAGGACCACCGCGTCGAGAATCGTCACCGCCGTTACCGCCGGGCGCGCCATCGGCAGGACCACGTGCCAGTACACCTGAAGCTTCCGTGCGCCGTCCATGTACGCCGCTTCTTCGAGACTCCGGGGAATCTGTCGCATGAAGCTGGTCATGATAAAGACGGTTACCGGCAGGTTGAACGCCACAAAGGGCCCGATCAACGCCAGGAGGGTATCGTAGATCCCGATCATCCGGGTGGTGGTGTACACGGGGATCAGAGTGATGTGGATCGGAATCGTGAGGCCTCCGACGAAGAGGATATAGATCAACCCTCGCAGGCGAAAACGCAACCGGGCGATCGCGAAGGCCGCCATACTTCCCGCAAGAACCAGAAGTACCAGGGAACCACCGACGGTGATCAGCGAGTTCGACAGGTACCGAAAGAAATTGGTCTCCAGCACGACGCGGTAGTTCTCGAAGGCGAATCGTTCCGGCAGGAGCCAGACGTCCCCGGCGAAGAACTCCGCCGTCGATTTCAACGAGTTTTGAACGAGAAAGATCAGGGGATAGAGAGTGATAACGAGCCACACCGACGCCGCGGTATAGATACCGGTCGCTTTCGCGCGTGCAGCGAGTACGGGATTATCCGACATGGTCTTCATCTCCCTTTTTCCCGAAAGTCAGGATCAAAATCGTCAGAGCTATCGAGATCAGAAACATCACCACCGCGATGCTGCTGCCGTAGCCCATACTGAAGTTGGTAAACGCCTGTTTGTACATGTACGTCGCCATCAGTTCGCTTGCATGGTTCGGTCCGCCGCCGGTCATCACGAAAATGAGCGCAAAGTACTTCAACGAGCCGGTCAGACTTAGAACCGCCGCGGTCCTGATCGTCGGTACCAGAAGGGGAATCGTCACGTGGAGGAAGCTCTGGAACCCCGTGGCGCCGTCGATGTACGCCGATTCGATCAGGTCCCGGGGTATTCCCGCAAGGCCCGCCGCGAAAAGAACCATGTAAAACGGTATGTGCTGCCACGAGATCGCTCCGACGATCGCCCCGAATGCGAGGTCCGGCTCGCCGAGCCATCCCTGGGTCCAGCCGTCGAGACCGATGCGCCGGAGGAGGGTGTTCAGAAGACCGTAGTTCGGCTCGTAGATAAACTTCCAGGTGATGCCGATCGCGACTGCGGAGATCGTCATGGGAATGAAGTAGAGTAGCTTGAACATTCCTGTTCCCTTGAGTTTGGAGGACACGATCAGCCCCAGAGCCAGCCCGAAGGGGAGTTGGATCACCAACGAGAGGATCACAAGGCGAATGTTGTTCCCGAAACTCTGCCAGAACACCGGATTCTTCAGCAGTCGTTCGAAGTTCCCGAGACCGATAAAACGGGTGAGCGGTGACAGGCCGTCCCAGTTGAAGAGGCTGTAGTACGTTGACAGGGGGATCGGCAGGAGAAAATAGAAGAGGTACACCGCCAGGGCCGGCACCACGAAGCCGAGGCCGGCGAAGGTCTCCCTTGCGGTGATACCCCGGATCGCGACGTTTCGCGGGTCGAAGCCGCTGCCGCTTCCGTCGGGTGATGAAAAAGCGCGAAGCGCCCCGGATTCGGGACGCTTCGCCTGCGTTACTGCAGTCATCACTGATTCGCCATGTACTCTTCGTAGGCGCGCTGGTGCGCCTCCGCTGCTTCACGGGGGCTCATGTCACCACCGAGAAGCGCCTGCACCAGATCCTTGTGGTTCTCACCGAGCTCCGGCGGAAGGTACTGGTCATAGTACACCTGCACGTGGTTCGCCCGTTCGAAGGCGAGGGCGCTTTCCTTGAGGCGCGGGTCGTCGACGAACTCGTCGGCACCCAGTACGGGAGGTACAAATCCGTTCTCCGCCATGAAGTCTACCCAGTTGTCGTTCATGACGTAGTCCCGAAGAAACTCGCCGGCAAGCTCTTTGCTGTTCGACGACTCGGCGATCGCAAAGTAGTTCTGTCCGGGGCTGCCGATCAGGTTGGTCGGATCACCGTCACCGTCGGTAACCGCCGGGAAGGGGAACATCCCGATCTCGTCAAGGATCTCCGGAGCTTCCGCGGTGGCGGCACCGAGAATCCAGGAGCCCATCAGCATCATCCCTGCCCGTCCGGTGTAGAGCATCGTTCGGGATTGACCGGTGTCGTAGTCCATGCCGTTGAAGCCCTGGGGAAAGAAGTCGCGATCCACAAGGTCCATCAGCATCTCACCGGCGCGCACATATCCAGGGTCGGCGAAGGAGCCGGTTCCCGCGTAGGCGTCGACAAACATATCCTCTCCGCCCACGCGATCGGCGAGGTACATGTACCACAGCGAGCCGGTCCATTTCGTCGCGTTCGCCAGCGCGATCGGAACCACACCGTTCTCTTTGAGCGTTTCGCCCACCTCGATCAGTTCGTCCCACGTCTCGGGCGGCTCAAGACCGTACTGGTCGAAGACATCCTTCCGGTACCACATGAACACACCGGTAAGGCCGCCGTAGGGGACGCCGTAGACGTCTCCGTCGAACGTGACGGGGTCGAACGCGGCGGGGATGTGGGTCTCCCGGAGGACGTCGACGATATCGTTGATCGGCATCACCTTTTCGGCGTCAACGTACGCCTTCAGGGGACCACCACCCCAGGTGTGGAAGATCTCGGGAGGCGTGTCGGCGCCCATCGCGACGGTGAGTTTCGTCTTGTACGGATCGTTCTGCACGTGAACGACCTCGAAATCGACGTCGGGGTTGTCGTCCCGGAACTGCTGTGCCGTCTCGTCGACGATCTCTTTGAGCGTCGTTTGCGTCTGGATATCCCAGAGCACGAGGGTCTGTTCCTCCTGACCTTCAGTACCGGCGGTATCGCCTTCCTGCTGGCCCCCGGCGAAGCCGGAAACCGCGACGGCGACCATCAGAATCGCACTCAGCCAGACACGAACGGGTCGTTTGTTCATCGGATACCTCCTTGCTTTGGATCGATGATTGATGTATCGAGGCTACCACCGTTCCGTGAGAAGCCAAGCGGTAACAATCGGAGATTTCTGTATAGAAATCCGACATATCAGATTCGTATGTATCGGTAGTACGAACCTGCTAGGTTTTGCGGGGCCCGATTCGGGGTTATCATAACCCGGGAGGCGGAGTGGGACGGTTTTTCCGGTTACGAAAGTACTATTACGAGCTGGTAGGGTCGATGCTCGTCGTAACGCTGCTTCCGCTGTCCTTCGTAACGGCGGTTCTCTTCGATCGTACCCAGGATACGGTGGAAAAACAGCTCCAAAGCGCTCATCTTCGGTACCTGAATCAGACGGTTCGCTCCCTCGAACTGGTAAAAGAGCAGATCGACTCCAGCTTCAAGCAGCTGATACTTGACGGCACGATCGCCCAGTACGAAACGTACCCCGACGGAGCACTGCTGGAGACCGCGTCCCGAACAGCAACGACACGGGACAACCACGTCGTCAGCGCCTACCTCGAGATGAAAAGCCGTATTTTCAACAAGATCAACGACCTGCGTCTTTCGAACGGCTTCATCGCGTCGGTGTATTATTACGATCCCCGAAACGGGATTGTCCTCACCGATAACTGGGAGCAGTACGATCTCGTCGATTTCTACGACGCACAAGGATTGACGCTGGCGCAGGAAGCGACGGAACGGAACTTCGAGTGGATACCCCGCGTCGCGGCGCGGAAGTACGGCGAAGCTCGCCGGGTTCTCTCGGTCCGCTTGCCGTCACTGGTGGAAGGGTTCGTCTTTCTGGTGAATCTCCACGCCGACCGTATCTACGATCGCATCGTCCGGGACGAGGGGTTCGGCGTCCGCTCCGAGGTATTCGCCTTTGATCGGCACGGTGAGCCGGTGTTGTATGACGCCGACGGAGAGGTTCCCCCCGAGCGAGTCCGGAGGCGGCTGCGCGAGGCGGACCCACCCTGGAGTCTCGTTGAAGAAGATGCACTGATCACTCTCGTCGACTCGTCTACCCTGGGATGGACTTTCGTGGGACGTACCGATCTCGGCTCCCTCTACCGGACGATCGCGACCCTCCGGCGCACGTTTCTGATCGTTACGGCGGTGGTCCTCGTGCTGGTAATCACTGCGATCACCGCGGTGAGCCGTGCGGTCTATCGTCCGGTCGGAAAGCTTCTCGATTACGTCGCGGGCGGTTCCTCACCGACGGACGACACCACCGCTCTCTCCCGCGACGGCGGCGAATTCGAGTATATTACCGAGTCGATCGAACAGACTCGTCGGGATCGGGAGCAACTCAGTGCTCGCCTGAAGGAGAGCCTTCCGGCGTACCGGGACAAGATGGTTCGCGCGATTCTTCGGCCGTGGCCTCGGGAATGGGAGCACCTCCGGGGACAGCTGGAGTTCGTCGGTATCGATCTGGTACGGGAGAACGTGTGTGCCGTGTTGATCGCCCTGGAAACCGGTTCCGGAGAGGGTGCCGACCCGCACGAGGCCGGTATCCGTTCGATCCGCGGTGTCGATACGATTCGCGAGGCGATCCATCGGGAAACATCGGGAGACGTCGCGGAGATCGACGAGGGGAAGTACGCGGCGGTGATCAACGTCGGTAATACCGAACGAACCGTCGTGTTCCGGGTCGCCGAAGAGATTCAACGTGGTCTGAAGGCGGAGCTCGACGTAACGGCGACGATCGGGATCGGGTCGACGCAGGCGACGGTCGAGACGGTGTACGTCTCCTACCGTGAGGCAATGGAAGCGCTGAAACACGGCCTTCTCGCGGAACACGGCGAAGTGATCGACATCGCCGAGATCCGCCTCGGACGGCACCGTCGCTTCGACCTTACCGACAACCGGATCGGAACACTCCAGGATTTCGTGCGCAGCGGAGACACTTCATCGGCGAAAGAGGTCCTTCTCAAAATCGCGAAGGACCTCGCCGACCAGCACCGGGAGGTCCCGTATCGTCAGATCCAGCGGATCGTGACGAAGATCCTTGTCGCCCTGATCGATGTTCTCGAGGAGACCGGCGTCGACTGGAACGAGGTCTATCCGGAGTACGACGCGCCCTTTGAGAAACTCGCCACGATGACCGATACCCGGTCGGTCTTCGCCTGGTACGAACACCTGATCGAGCGGTCTTCGGATCACGTTTCGAACGCCCGCCGCGATCGCAGCTGGAGCCACGCTGAGAAGGTGATGGAGATAATCGATGCCGACTGCGGCCGGAACGTCAACCTCGATGCCGTCGCGACGCAACTCAACCTGAATCCGAGCTATCTGGGTCGAGTCTTCAAGGAGAAAGTGGGGATGAACTTCATGGACTATCTGACCCGCGCGCGAATTG
>JBKHFT010000125.1:0-9658 GCA_046540055.1 Alkalispirochaeta sp. | reverse complement strand
AGACGGCTCTCCGAATCCGGCGTATCGCCGGGGATGCAGAGGTGCCGATCATCGAAAACAAACCGCTCGCCCGGGCGCTCTACGCCGAAGTGGAAATCGGGGAGCAGATCCCGGAGAAGTTCTACGAAGCGATGGTGATCGTCCTCAGGGAAGTATACCGGATGACCGGAAAGAAGGTAGTGTATGGCTGATACGCAACAGACGGCAGGGCCGTCGCGACTCTTCGGTAGCCTCATCTCCGGGGGAGGGAGCGACGCACTCGTCGCGGTTGGTGTCATCGTGGTGGTGATGATGCTCATCATCCCCTTGCCGACGGTTCTCCTCGATACGCTGATGGCGGTGAACCTGCTTCTCAGCCTGCTGACGATCCTGATCGTCCTGTACACCAAAAATGCTCTCGAGTTCTCCGTCTTTCCCACGTTGTTACTGGTCACGACAGTGTACGGTCTCGCTCTCAACGTCTCGTCAACGCGGCTGATTCTGAGCCAGGGCGAAGAGTTCGGGGGCCAGATCGTACGCGCCTTCGCGCGCTTCGTTGTCGGATCTGAAGGGACCGCCGGTCTCGTGATCGGTCTCATCATCTTTGTGATCCTTGTGGCGGTACAGTTTATCGTGATCACCAAGGGTGCGACCCGGGTAGCCGAGGTTGCAGCGCGGTTCACCCTCGACGCCCTTCCGGGTAAACAGATGGCGATCGAGGCAGAGTACAACAGCGGAACCCTCACCGAAGAGGAGATGACCCGGAAGAAGATGGAACTGGAACGGGAGGTTGACTTCTACGGGGCGATGGACGGGGCGAGCAAGTTCGTCTCGGGAAACGTGAAAGTCGGAATTCTCATCACGATCGTCAACATCGTCGGGGGGATTATCGTCGGTACTACGATTCACGGCGAGCCGATCAACGCAGCTCTGAACACCTACGTTTCCCTCACCGTCGGTGACGGTCTGGTCACCCAGTTTCCGGCACTTCTGATCAGCACCGCAACGGGACTTATCGTCACCCGGGCGATCTCGGATGGAACGTTCGGTGAGGACGTGGCCTCTCAGTTCTCCCGACAGGCACGGATCTACTGGATCGCGTCGGTATTTCTGTTCGGACTCTCGTTTCTGCCGGGCTTTCCCTGGTACGTGCTGATTCCGATGGCGATTCTCACCGCGTTTACGGCGGTGCGCCTGCAACGCCGGGACGCGACGGAGGCGGCGGTCGCTGCCGAGAAGAGTGCTGCTGCGGCGCCGCAAAAAAGCCAGGCCGAGCCGACCCACGTGGCTCCCCTCGACCCCCTCTCGATGGAGCTCGGGTATGGACTGATCCCTCTCGTTGACAAGGAGAAAGGGGCGGAACTTCTCGACCGGATCACAAGCATTCGACGGGAGACCGCTCTGGAGCTCGGACTGGTTGTTCCTCGTATACGAATTATCGATAATATGCGCCTTGGTCCCAGCGAATACACCCTGAAGATCCGCGGTGTCGAAGTGGGGAGAGGAACGATCAGAATGGGCCATTATATGAGCATCAATCCCGGCGGCGCCCGGGAGGAGATTGGTGGCGAGACCACGACGGATCCCGCCTTCGGCCTTCCCGCCCGGTGGATCACCGAGGATATGCGGGAGCGTGCCGAGCGCGCGGGGTATACCGTCGTCGACCCACCGTCGATCATCGCGACGCACCTGACGGAGGTGATCAAGCGTCACGCATCGGATCTGCTCGGACGGCAGGAGGTGCGGCAGATGCTCGATCAGCTCAAGCAGGATTATCCGGCGGTGGTCGATGAGGTCAACAGCGCACTAAGCCTTGGACAGATCCAGAAAGTGTTCCAGGGGTTGCTGGCCGAGCAGGTCTCGATACGGAACCAGGTAGTGATTCTCGAAGCCCTCGCGGATTTTGCGTCGGTCAGTAAGGACCCGGGGTTCCTCGTCGAGAAAGCGAGGCAGGCCCTGGGGCGCCAGATCTGCCTTCAGTACGCCGATGACAGCCGGACGATCCGGGTTGTCACGGTAGAACCGCAGCTGGAGCAGCAGATCGTGGAGAGCCGGGTGGAGACAGCTTCGGGAGCGATCAGTGCCCTGCCACCGGACCGCAGACGGGCGTGGATCGATGCCGTTTCGAGAGCGGTGCGGTCGATGCAGGAGCAGGGGTATCTGCCGGTGATCCTCTCATCCGAGGCTGCCCGGAGTTTGATCAAACAGAGCATCAGTCGGGAACTGCCGGACGTGGCGGTTCTTTCGATCCCGGAAATCGCGTCGGATATCCGGGTTGAGTCGACAGGAGAGATACGAATCGATAGTACCGGCGGGGGCAAGTAATGGACTATTTTGTGGAGCAGGCACCCAGTGATTACGAGGTGCAGGCGTTGATTCGAAAAAAGTACGGCGACCGCGCACGGATCCTCGCTCGAAAAGAGATCCGTACCGGAGGAATTCTCGGCCTCTTCAAACGACGCGCGATTGAGGTGACCGGGTACTGTACCCATGCGCCGCAACCACGAACCACACAGCGACGTGACGATTCGGAGGAGCGGAAGCGGATTATCGCTGCCGCCCTCGGCGAATCCGGGGAAAAGCGGCCCGATGCGGCGGCGACCGCGACGTCGCCGGCGAAGGCGTCGGGGGCAGATACGGCGCGGGAGCCGGCAACCTCCCGTGAAACCGGTGGTGACGCCCTGGCTCTGACGAATTCCCGTTCTCGAACGGAGCCCCCTGTGGACCTGGACACCGTCCTCTCGGAGATCCGGTCGATGCGGGAGCAGTTTACCGGTACCGGCGATCGCGCGGACGAGCCGGAAGCGGTACAGCGGATCAGAGAGATTCTTGAAGAGAACGATTTCTCACGACGATACGTTGATGAGACGATCGAGACCCTTCGTCGGGAATGCACCTTCGACCAGCTCACCGATGAGGATTACGTCGCGGAACGGGTGGTGGAACGTATCGAGAACTCGATCGAGGTCTACCCGTGGAAAGAGGGGCGACGGCGGCCGCACGTGTTCGTTCTCGTCGGGCCGACGGGAGTAGGCAAGACGACGACGATCGCGAAACTCGCGGCGATGTACGGGGCCGTCGCCGATCCCGGTTACGATGTCCGGATTCTGACGATTGATACCTACCGGATAGGGGCGCTGCAGCAGATCGAGAAATACGGCGAGATTATGAGTATCCCCGTCCACGCGGTAGAAACGGTGGACGACATGGAAAAACAGCTCGCCTTGAACCACGACGCAGATTTCATATTCGTCGACACGATCGGAAAAAGCCCCAACGATTTCGCGAAACTCGCCGACGTGAATCGCCTCGTTCGTTCTGCCGGAGGAGAGGTGCACCTCGCGGTGAGCGCCACCACGAAACGGTCGGATATCGTCGATATTCTTCGTCATTTCGAACCGTTCCATTACCAGGCGGTGGTTGTGACAAAACTCGACGAAACCTCGTCGGTGGGAGGGGTCATCAGCGCCCTCGCCGAACGCCGCCAGTCGGTCAGCTTCGTGACCGACGGCCAGAGTGTTCCCCAGGATATCGAACGCGCCCGGCGCCATACCTTCCTGCGCCGTCTTCGTGAACTGCCGGTACAGCGTCGCGATGCTGAAACTGTATACAAGGAGTAGAGGATGACGGATCAGGCGGAAACGTTACGGGAGATCATGCGCCAACGGGGACGGAACGAAGACAACGGATCGCGTACGCGGATCATCACCGTGGCGAGTGGAAAGGGCGGTGTCGGAAAGACAAACGTCGCAACCAATCTTGCTCTGAGTTATGCCGCCCTCGGGAAGAAGGTGATCCTGATGGACGCGGACCTGGGACTTGCGAACGTAAACGTCGTGCTGGGGGTGATCCCCAAATACAATTTGTACCATGTGATTCGCAAGCAGAAACGGATGAGCGATATTCTGATGGACACCGACTACGGGATCCAGATCGTCGCAGGTGCGTCGGGTTTTGCCAAGATCGCCAATCTGACCGAGGAGGAGCGCGCCGGTTTTATCGAGGAGCTGCAACACCTCTCCAACGCCGATGTGATCATCATCGACGCCGGGGCGGGGGTGAGCAACAACGTGATCGCCTTTGTGGCTGCCGCGGACGAGGCGATCATCGTGACTACTCCGGAACCGACGGCGATAACCGACGCATACGGCATTATCAAGATAATCGCTACCGAAATCGATAATCTCAACCTCGGCTTGAAACTGATCGTCAACCGCGTCAAGTCGGTGACGGAGGGCAAAAAAGTCGCCGAGCGGGTGATCAATATCGCCGGGCAGTTTCTGAATCTGAAGGTCGACTATCTCGGGTACGTCTACGATGATCCGTCGGTGCAGCAGGCGATCCTCAAACAGAGGCCGTTTCTGGTGCTCGACCCCAAAAGCAAGGCGAGTATCTGCGTTCAGCAGATCGCAAGTCGGCTGGAGCGGGTAGAATACCGCGAAGGAGGTGGTGTGGGACAGTTTCTGAAGCGGCTTTTCGGCAAACTGCAGTAACTTGACGGTGATTTTCGATATACCGTACTCTGTAATTTGAGTAGATGGAACGTTACGTACGAATCGCCGTACCGCCGGCCCTCGCGGGGCTGGTACTATCACTCCTCGTCGGTATGATTGCCGGTGTCGGTTTCGGAACCGCACTGTTTCGCGGCGTTATCAGTGGCGTGGTCTTCGGAGCAGGTGCCGTCGGGATCGTTGTATTGATTGAACGGCTGTTACCGGGACTGGCGACACCTCCCGATGAGAGCGGGCACGCCCCGCCGGACCGTTCCGCAGCGGCGGACGCGGACGTTTCGTCAGGCGGCAGGGTGAATATCGTCGTCGAAGAGGAGCCCGACACAGAACGGCAACCCGAGAAAGCGACCGACGACAACCCACGGTTTTCTGCTTCCAACGCGTCACCAGATACGGATGTCCCGGAGGCGGACGAGGCCGATCCCGACGTGGCGGAGATGGAACCGCTGGAACCGGAAGCGACGGAGGGTGCCTCCTCCTCCGAAAGAGGACCTTCCAGGGACGAAACACACCCTCCGTCGGTACGGCGTTCTCCAACCGATGACGACGATATGTCGGGGTGGGACCACAGCGATTCCGTCGGTCCGTCGGATCAGGAGAGACCGAACTCGTCCGATGAGGATGACGACGAGGGGCCGGACGAAGAGGATCTCGTAGAAGAGGTTGAGGAACAGAGCGCCGAGAACGCGGAAGCGTTGATGAAAGAGGCGATCACGGAACAGCGGTACGGCTCCGGTGTCGAGATAGACGATTCGGTTCTCGACGAGATGCCGGATATCGGTTCGTTTTCCGGTGCGTTTGTTGAAAACGTCGATGACGATGCAGATCAGTCCGGCGGTGCCGGATTCAGCGGATATGATGGTGGGGACGAGCCTGTACGTGGTGGAGGGGGCCGTTCCCGCGGCGGCAGCGCCAAAGACCCGGCAACCGTCGCGAAGGCGATAAAGACGATGTTGAGCCGTGACGGCAAAGAGTAGTACGCTCACAGGTGGAAAGACTGGGGAGGGGAATGAGCGACAGTGTACTGACCGAAAAAACTGAAGAAGAGCTCTGGAAGGTATACCGCAAAACCAAAGATGACGGGATCAGGAATCGTCTCGTCAAACAGTATCTCCCCCTGGTGAAGTACGTCGCCGGCAAGCTCGCCGTCGGGATGCCTCAGAACGTAGAGTTCGATGATCTGGTGAGTTACGGAGTGATCGGACTGTTCGACGCGATCGACAAGTTCGATCCGGGCAAACACGTAAAATTCAAGACCTACGCGGTGACCCGAGTTCGAGGAGCGATCTTCGATCAACTCCGACAGCTTGACTGGGTTCCCCGGTCGGTACGGCAAAAGACCCGGGAGCTGGAGGAAACGGTCCGTCGTCTGGAAGCGCAACTGGGCCGTGCGGCCAGCGACCAGGAGATCGCCAAAGAACTCGGGATGACGGAGAAAGAGTTCGAGAAACTGATCATGAAGATCAGCGGCACCACCGTTCTCTCTCTCAACGACGTATGGTACTCCGGAGAAGAGAACGATCGCATGTCGATCGGCGACAGTATCGAGAGTCCCCACAACCGAAACCCCGATATGATCGTAGAAAAGCAGGAGATGAAGCGGGTAATCGTCGAGGCGATCCACGATTTGCCCGATAAAGAGAAGAAGGTGCTCGTCCTGTACTACTACGAGAACCTGACGCTGAAGGAGATCGGGGCGGTTCTTGGTGTTACGGAGTCGCGGATCTCTCAGCTGCATACGAAGGCGATCGTCCGCCTTCGCGGGCGTCTTACCAGTGTCAAGAGGGGTATTATGTAAGATGATTACGATGGAGCAACTCCAGGGATACATGCAGAAAGCGGCTCAGGCGGACAACGAGAAAAAGTTTGTCAACGCGAGTGGTGCTACCCTGGACGACGCTCTTCGTGAAGCATCGGTCGAGCTTGGAGTCGGGATCAAGAAGATCGAGTACGAGGTGCTGGAGAAAGGTTCTTCCGGTGTCTTCGGTGTCGGAAAACGCCCCTGGCTGATCATCGCATACCCCGCACAAATCCAACCGGATCTCGTGGAGGGTGAGGATGCGATCGATCTCGACTTCGGCTTTGATACTACCGAACCGGAATCGCGAGACGGAGAGGCGATCGTTCGGCTGACCCCGGAAGGGGTCATGTTGAAGGTAACGCCCCCCGAAAACGGCGGCGAACCGGTTGCCGAACGTGAGGCGATCCAGGCGATATCGCGAAGAACGAGCGAGAAGATCGACACGTCGATGGTCACGAAAGCGGTGAAACGCGCCGACGCGGTGTGGGTGAAGGTCGCCGACTTTGACTACAACCCCGCAAACGACGCGTACATTTCCTGCGAAATCATCGACGGCGAGATGAAGGCCACGGTGACCCTGAGTCAGCCCGGCCCGGGAGGTTCCGACCCGACCGCCGAGGCGATCCGCACCTCCCTCGAGAGCGCCGGGGTGATTCACGGTATTCTGGAAGACACGCTCCGGGAGATCGAGGACCATCCGCGGTACCGGGAAGCGATCGTTGCAGCGGAAGGTACGAAACCGGCCCACGGCGAAGACGCCCGGATGATCTTCAACTTCAAAGCGGACAACAAGAAGGTTCAGCTGCAGCAGACCAAAGAGGGCCGCGTTGATTTCAAGGAGCTCAACAAGATCGAGAACGTCGTCGAGGGACAGGTCCTTGCCCGAAAAGTCCCGCCCAAACCGGGCGAACCGGGCCAGACCGTCACGGGCCGCCTTCTCCCGGCGAAGGACGGGAAAGATATCGATCCGCCTCTCGGGCCCAATACGCGACTCTCCGACGACGGACGGAGCATCCTCTCCGAGATCAACGGTCTCGTGAAACTCGTCGGGGGTAAAGTGACCGTCGAGAAGATCTACATCGTCGAAGGCGATGTGAACATGAAAGAGGGGAATATTCGCTTCCTCGGCACGGTGATCGTCAAAGGCAACGTCGACGACGGGTTCAGCGTGAGCGCCGCAGGTGATATCGAGGTGATGGGGAGCGTCGGGCGCGGGAATCTCGAAGCGGAGGGGGACATCATCGTCCACCAGGGTATCGCCGGTAAAGGAGATGCCATGATCACCGCCGGTGGTAACATCTGGGCGAAGTTCATCGAGAACGCCAACGCCAACGCAGGAGACATGGTCGTCGTATCCGACGGGATCCTCAACAGCCACGTCTACTCGGACAAGCGTATTATCTGCCGCGGAAAGCGAGCGAGCATCGCCGGAGGCCACGTTCGCGCCGCCGAAGAGATCGATACAAAAAACCTCGGCGCCCCTGCCGGTACGGAGACCCTCGTCGAAGTCGGATACGACCCGAAAAGCCGGGAGAAACTGCTCGAGCTGGAGGGCACCGACCAGGAGATCGCCAAACAGCTCGAGGAGATCGCCCTCAACATGAGCACCATCGAGACGATGCGGAAGAACAAGCGCAAGATCACCCCGGACAAACTGAAGCATTACGCTCAAATGAAAACGAAACGGGAGAAGCTCCTCAAACAACGTCAGAAGATCTCCGGCGATATCCAGGCGATTCAGGCGTACCTCGACGAGCTGAAGACCAACGGCCGTATCAGCGTCTCCGGAACGGTGTTCTCCGGTGTGAAGATCGCGATCAAAGATGCGACGCTCCAGGTTCGTCGGGAGTCGCGATCGGTTACGTATATCGCCGAGAGCGGTCAGGTGAAAGTCACGAAGTACGAAGAGAGCAGGGCGGATATCACGATCCGCAAACGGGAGGAACATGTCGATTCAGCCGATTGACCTTCAGACTCTTTTTGTACGTCTCAGCCAGATAGGACGCGAGCAATCGGCGATAAAGCAGGCGATCGCCCAGAATCAGGCGGTAACGGGGAGCGAGATCGCCCAGCGCTCCAAGGATGTGGGGCATACGGTTCGCGAGAGCAGTGAAGTATCTGAAGGCCCCGAGACGGTCCAGGAAGACGAAAGCAACCAGACCGGCACCGGCGAATCCCCGGGACAGCGCCCGGATCAGCGAGAAAAGGAACCGGACAGCGAAACGGAGTTCACCGATCCGGACCTCGGACAGAATATCGATCTCACGGGGTAGGCCATGACGTTCGGCCTGTACATCCTCTTTACCCTCGTAATACTTCTCTTTTTCGGCCTCTGGATTCGTCGTCTCATCGTCAAACGTCTTGAGCCCGGACGAATCCTCGCAGATCTGGAAGGTGAGGTTCAGGAGGTGATCCGGAGTCTCAACGCCGCGGGCGATCAGAACATCTCTCTTCTGGAAGATCGTATTGAGGCGCTCAAAACGCTCCTCCGTCACGCCGACACTCAAATTGAGGAGATGGAGTCTCAACTCACGAGGCTTCGCCGCGCCCGGGATGAGATCGATGAGTGGGAAGCGCACCCCGAGGCGTACCTCGAACCGCCCGTGGAGCCGCCGCTGACGCTGCCGTTGCGGAAGCACGGAACCGGTAGCGATGAGGAGACAGCGGTGGGTGCCGACGCGGAGACAGCGGTAGGCTTCCATCCGGAGGCAACGGTGGGCACCGACACGAAGGCGACGGCGAACACAAACACGGTTGAGATGACCCCCCGGGAGCGAGTCCTGTACCTGCACATACAGGGGCATTCGAGCGAAGAGATCGCGGCGCAGACGGGTATCGCCGTCGGCGAGGTCGAACTCATAATATCTCTGGGTACGAGGAAACAGAAACGTTCATGAAGCTGGGTATTGATCTGGGAACTACGAACACCCTCGCGGCCTATCTCGACGATACGCGTCCCCGGATACTCGTGAACAACCGGGGAAGCGTCACGACGCCGTCGGTCGTGGGATTGGACCGGAGCGGCAACGTACTGATCGGAGAGAGCGCCCGGAACCAGCTCCAGAGTGCTCCGGAGCGGACGGTGGCGGCGATAAAGCGGTTGATGGGAGATCGGCGTACCGTTTCCCTCGGGGGGAGTGGATACAGTCCCGAGGAGATCAGTGCCCGGATCCTGACCGAGATTCGACGAACCGGAGAGGACCACTTCGGACGCGCGGTGACCGAAGCGGTGGTTACCGTGCCGGCTCACTTCGATGACCGACAGCGCGCCGCAACGGTCGAAGCGGCGCTCCTGGCCGGATTCTGTCGGGTGTCGCTGTTGAACGAACCCACCGCTGCGGCTCTGCCCTATGCCGAGCGGAGCAGA
>JBKHFT010000124.1:0-9687 GCA_046540055.1 Alkalispirochaeta sp. | reverse complement strand
CCTCGAGATTCTCCCCGATGGATACGGATTTCTCAGAAGTCCCCAGAACTCATATCTCTCCGGCCCCGACGATATCTACATCTCTCCATCGCAGATCCGGCTGTTCAACCTCAAGACCGGCGACACCGTCTACGGTCAGATACGCCCGCCCAAGGAAGGTGAGCGGTTCTTCGCGATGTTGCGGGTTGAGAGCGTCAACTTCGACCATCCTACGGTGGCGCAGACAAGGATTCCCTTCGATAACCTCACCCCCCTGTATCCGGATGAGCGTCTCGACATGGAGACACGATCGAACGATCCGTCGACGCGGATCATCAACCTCTTCTGCCCGATCGGGAAAGGCCAGCGGGGCCTTATCGTTTCCCCGCCGCGTACCGGGAAGACAATTTTTCTCCAGAAGATCGCCAATGCGATCACCGAGAACCATCCCGAGGTGTACCTGATCGTTCTACTTATCGACGAGCGACCGGAAGAGGTCACCGATATGGACCGGAACGTCAAGGCCGAGGTGATCGCCTCCACCTTCGACGAGCAGGCGCAGCGCCACGTTCAGGTCGCGGAGATGGTGCTCGAAAAGAGTCGCCGTCTGGTGGAACACAAGAAGGACGTCGTCATCCTCCTCGATTCGATCACACGTCTCGCCCGGGCGTATAACCAGACCGTTCCGACGTCGGGTAAGATCCTCTCCGGTGGTGTCGATTCCAACGCATTGCACAAGCCCAAGCGGTTTTTCGGTGCCGCCCGAAACATCGAGGACGGTGGCAGTCTGACGATCGTCGCGACGGCGTTGATCGAAACGGGAAGCCGTATGGACGAGGTGATCTTCGAGGAGTTCAAGGGAACGGGAAACATGGAGATCAACCTGGACCGGCGCTTATCCGACCGGCGCATCTTCCCGGCGATAAACATCAAGAAATCCGGCACTCGTCGGGAGGATCTCCTGCTGACGGACGAAGAACTGCGAAAGATGTGGATCCTCCGGAAAGTGGTAAACCCGATGGACGATGTCGAGGTGATCGAACTCTTGATTGACAAGATGAGCAAAACCAAGAATAATGCCGACTTCTTGCAATCTATGAATACGACCGGCTCCGAATGATCGCCGGTTCCGAATACTGGTGGAGGATAAAATGAGAGATATTCATCCGGAATACCGACCTGTGGTCTTTCGTGATACCGCAAGCGGCACGATGTTCCTTACGCGAAGCACCGTACAGACAAAAGAGACGATCAAATACGAAGACGGGAATGAGTACCCCCTCTTCGATGTGGAGATCTCCAGCGCGTCTCACCCGTTCTATACGGGCAAGCAGAAACTTGTGGATACCGCCGGTCGGGTCGAGCGCTTTCGTCGCAAGTACAATATCAAAGAATAACCGCGATCGTTTTCGCCGGTCCCTCGGATACGAGAGACCGGTGATGATCGGAGAGATTCACGATCGGAAAAGCCGGCGCCGGAGGTGCCGGCTTTTTTACGTATTGGCCCCGCGAATGTGCGATGAACCTGCTTGACCGCGCCTGTTTCGTCGGATCGAGCGAACCGAGACGAACACGAGTGTGAAGATCGCCGCAGCGCTCCCGAACCAGTCCCCCCACGCGCGATAGAGGGTCCACGTATCAGGGTACACCGGGACGGTAACGCGTCGGGAGTCGCTCACGAACATCGGCAGCTCCTCGACAAGACGCCCCGAGGCGTCGACGACACCGGAAAGGCCGCTGTTGGTGCCTCGAACGAGGGTTGTCCGGAGTTCGATACTTCGCAGACGGGCGGCGACGTAGTGTTGCGTCTGTGCCGAGTCCTGACGGCTCCAGGAGTTGTTCGTCAGGTTCACCAGGATATCCGCGCCGTTGTTCACGAGTTCCCGGGGAACCCACCCGAACCCGTCCTCAAAACAGATCGGCGTTCCGATGACGAGCAGGCTACCATCACGCAGGGGAAGGGGAAGGTTCGTACTCCCCGCTCCGGGCACCCAGCTTCCGGTGAGGCCGACGACGCGGCGAAAGAACTCTTGCACCGCCGGAACGTCCCAGAACGGTATCGATTCAGCGAAGGGCACGAGCTGCTGCTTCCCGTAGGCACCGGTGGTTTCGCCGGAGGGCAGGATGACCACCGCGCTGTTGTGGTAATCGCCGTCCCGTTCCGCCGGCAAGGGGGTGCCCGTGATCAACGGGGTATCGATCAGACGAAGAAATGCGAAGAAGGGCATCCCGGCAGGCTCACTGCGATAGAAATCCGCCGTGGCGGAATACGGGGCCCGAAGAGAGGTTTCACTCCATATGACCGCATCAGGGAGCCCGGCTCCGCTCTCGATCTCCTCCTGCAGGCGCTCAACCGTGAGGGACTGCGCCTGTTCGAGGGCGTCGGTGAAACGTCCCGGTTTCCAGCTGTCGATGTTCTGCTGGACAAGGACGATATCGATCTGTTCCTCCGGTGCGATCCGGGGTAAACGGTAGAGTCCGAACGTTGCGGCCAGGGCGAGCAGTATTACCGCGGTACAAAGATGTCGGACCGACGGAGGGAACAGGGGGGAGCGCGATCGCGGCGTCCGAAAAGAGGCGGGCCATCGTGACGTTTGCCCACCAGAGCTCGACGACAGGGTGGCTTCCCGGATCGAAGCGGAGAATCCGTAGACCCGCCGGGCCGATCGGTGCGCTCCCGAGTGGATGTGCCAGGCGAGTGCAGCGTTGAGGTAGGATCCGAGAAAAGAGATTCCCCAGACGCCGGTGATCTCCGCGATCTGGGCGATCGGGTCGATCAGCGCGATCGGGTACGCGATCAGTCCCCAGGGGTACCCGAGAAAGCCGACCGATTTCAGAAACTCGTACCCCGTCCACGCAACGGCGATGAGCAGCGGCGTGTTGGCACCGGCGGGAACGCGTCGAAGATCGAGGGGGTATTCCGACGGTACGGAAACCGGGGTGAACCGGTGCCCGTGAACGATCTCATAGAGAAACCCGAAGAGGACATAGTTGTATCCAGCGTATCCGATGACCGGTCCGCCGAGGGTCCAGACACTGTAATCACCGAAAAAGGCGAGCCAATAGTTCGACAGAAGGGTGCTTACCGTCCCGAATAACGCTCCGTACCGTGACGCCTCCCGGCGACTCGATGCTCGAAAGAGAACGAGAAAGAGGGGAACCAGGGCAACCACACCGATCACGGTCGACCCGTACCGGAGTATCTCGTTCGGGAGGGACAGGGGGAGAAGAAGGGACGAAGCGAGAGTTAATAGAAACTGCACGCGCCGATCATAGCGGGTTCCGCCACCTTTGACACGGGGGTACCGCGGTGCTACAGTCCATTGTGTGACGATTTTACTGACCAATGACGACGGTCTGTACAGCCCGGGACTCGAGGCGCTACAGAGCGTATTTGTCAAGGACCACGACGTATGGATTCTCGCCCCCGACGGTGAGCGGAGCGGTTATTCAAACAGCATCACGATTTCGGAACCGATTCGGTGTACCCGAATCGACGATAAGGTGTACGCGTCGAGCGGGACTCCCGCAGACTGTGTGATTCTCGGCACCCGGGGTGCGATCCCGGTGATGCCCGATCTCGTGGTCTCCGGTATCAACATCGGTCCCAACCTGGGTTCGGATATCGTCTACTCCGGAACGTGCGCCGGGGCACGGCAGGCGGTCTATCGCGGTATTCCCGGTATCGCAGTCTCCCTCGACTCTTTCATTCCCCCCTTTCACTTCGAACCGGTGGCGCACTTTATCTCTCGACATCTGGAAGAGTTGCTTGCACTCTGGAACGAAGACCACTTTATCAATATCAACGCACCCAACCTGGAACAACCCCGGGGCGTGGAGATCACCTCTCCCGCGATGCGTCGTTACGACGATGAACTGCTGCCGTTTCAACCTCCCCGGGGCGGGACCTATTATTTTGTGGATGGAAAGCCGTCGGTGACCGTCCTCGAAGCGGGAACGGACTGGCACGCCGTAGAGGAGGGGCGGATCTCGGTGAGTCCGGTGATGCTCAATCCGGTGAATCACGCCGTTGAGGAGCACTATCGAACCGCCGGTTTCGTAGCAGAGCGATGAACGAAGGTATTCGACTGTATCGGCAGAAGAAGTATCGGGAAGCTCTCGACGTGTTTCTCTCGGTGCACGTAGAGGATGCGGAGCAGGCGACGTTGAGTTACTACATCGGTCTGTGTTACGCGCATCTCGACAAGAACGACGAAGCGTTACTCTATCTGGAACAGGTGGTCAATTCGGATATCGGATTTCTCCACATCTATCAGAGCCGCATGATCATGGGGTACATATACGCGATCAGCGGTCGGTACCGTCTCGCGGAATTCGAGTTGAACCGCCTCCTCGAAGACGGGTACGAATCTGCGAAAGTGTACGCAGCCCTCGCGTACGCTGTGTATGCACAGGGAAAGACCGCTCCGGCGATCGCGAATCTGGAGAAGGCCCTCAATATTGATCCCGATAACGCGAACGCCCGAAACTCCCTCGGGTTTATTCTGGCCGAGAACAATATCCAGCTCGACCTTGCGATGGAGCATTGCCGACGAGCCGTAGAGCGTTCTCCGAACAACGCGGCGTATCTCGATTCCCTCGCCCTCGTGTATCGGCGAAAGGGGAATCTCCAGCAGTCGAAGGTACTCTACGAGAAAGCTGTCCGTCTTTCGAACGGAAATCCCGAGATCGTTGCTCATTACAAGGAACTCCTTCACGCAGCGGGGGTTGAGGTATGATATCCGGTTTCCGTCGCCGTCCCCGGACAATCCTCTTCGCATCGGTGTTCGTTGCGACGGTCGTCGCGGGAATCCTGGGACCGATCGGCGATGTATCGATCGCAGCGCAAGAGATAGACATGAACGCTGCCGAAGCGGCTGAGGAGTTTCGGTGGGGTGTCCACGCCTTCCACGGAGGACGTTTCAGCGATGCAGCGGTGGCGTTCAATCGAACGATCTCCTTTACCCCCGACGATATGCGCGCAAGGGAATGGCTCGGCCGTGCGTATTTTCGCAGCGGACTGGTCGATGAGGCGCTGTCGGAGTGGGAGGTTGTCGTTGACAGCGGCCTGGCAGGAGCGTACCTTCCGGCACGAGTCGATATGATCCGGTATCGTCGGGGTGTCCTTCCCCTTCTCGAAGAAGAGCTGTCTCTCAGCCGGTCGCAGCGCGTCTTCGGTCGCCGGGGAGATACAGTGCTCTTCCGTCGCCCGGGAGGGATAGCGACCGAACCCGGTGGTGACTTCTTCCTCGTCTCCCTCGGCACCCAGGAGGTGCTGCGAATCTCCCCGAACGGCTTGATCCGTACCCGCATCAGGGGTGGCCTCGACGGTATCGATACACCCTTTGACGTCGAGTGGTACGACGGCCGGATCTACGTGAGCGAGTTCGGGCGAGACCGGATCGCCGTCTTTGACGAGAACGGCGGGAGCATCACAACGATCGGTGAGAGCGGTCTCGGCGACGGACGTCTTCTCGGGCCTCAGTACCTCGATACAGACGGTGACGGGTTCATCTACGTCACCGAATGGGGATCGAAACGGGTGAGCAAATTTGCTCAGGACGGAACGTTTGCGCTCTCCTTCGGGGAGGAGTCGTCGTTTTTCCCCGGCCTGCACCGGCCGACGGGCATCGCGATACGGGGCGACGAGGTATTCGTAGCCGATGTCGACGACGAAGGAGCGGTCCTGCACCGATTTGACCGGAGCGGGAACCATCTCGAGGAGATCCCTCTCCCCCTCGACGGGGACGACCGACCGGAGGAAGGAGTGACCGGTACGGTCGTTGAGGATATCGGGTGGTACAACAGCGAACTTCTTCTCGTCACCGCGGGACGCCGGGTCCTGCTCTTTGATCCCGATCTGCAGTCGGTGGTAAGCGAAATCACCGATGAGGAGCGCCGCCGGGTGAGCTCCGCCGCGGGAGACGCCAATCGGCGCGTTCTGGTGAGTGACTTCGACGCCAACGATTTTTCGATCTTTGAGCCGGAAGGAACGTTGTACGCCGGTCTCGAAGTCCGGATCGAGCGTATTCTCAGTCGGGATTTCCCGGAGATCGGAGTACTCGTCTCGGTGCACGATCGGAACGAACGACCGATCGTTGGACTCGAAAGCGGAAACTTCATCATATCCGAAGACGGGCGACCGATGAACACGGCGCGTATCGACTCCAGCGGTACAAGCGTAACCGTTCTCGATACCGTTGCGGTCGTCCAACCCCGGTCCGGGAATCGGTATGTGGAAGACGCGTCCCGAGCGGTCGCCGATCTCGCAGACGCGCTTCCACAGAACGGTGTGTTTCGACTGTACGCTGCGGGCCCTGAACCGGTTCTGATAGCCGAGAGGCCCGCGAGTTCCACTCTGTTCGCCGAGAGCACCGCCCGTTCCCTGGTTGAAAGGGAGCAGCTCTTTGCCCGTGACGAAGTCGCCCTGGATCGCTCGATCCGCGTCGCGGCGACACAACTCCTCGAGAGGGGAATCAAGCGGAATCTCGTCCTTATCGGGGACGGCCGCGTCGGGGATACCGCGTTCCGGGAGTTCGGTCTTGAAGAGATCGGGGCATTTCTGCAGAATAACGGGATCAGGTTTCACCTCGTCCTTCTCGAGCAGCGCACGCCGGACCCGGAACTCTCCTTTCTCGTGGATCGAACGGGAGGAAGCATGCGGTACGTCTACGAGCCGGAGGGAATCGCGCCTCTCGTCGACGACTTCGTGCACGCCCCGAACGGTCGTTACTGGATCACCTATTCCTCGCAGACCAACGCCGACTTCGGACGTGCGTATATAGAGGTATCCGCAGAGGCGCGCCTGTTCGTTCGAAGCGGACGGGATGTTGCGGGGTTCTTTGCACCGGGAGACTCGTAAACGCATCGGTATGAGTAGTTCGAACAGTCCTGCCCGACGCGGCCAGCTCAAGGAAAAGCCGCGGCACGCGGTAGACGAACCGAAGAAATACCAGGTCGTTCTCCACAACGACGACTACACCCCGATGGAATTCGTGGTGGAAGTGTTGAAAAAGGTCTTCCGGAAGTCGCCGGTCGAAGCGCACGCTATTATGTTGAATGTACACAAGAAAGGTCGCGGCATCGTCGGGCTATATCCCTACGACATCGCGGCGACGAAGGTGAAAGAAACGCGGGGAATGGCGAAGCGAAGCGGGTACCCTCTGAAGTGTACCCTCGAGGAGGCGCCGTGAACGGTACAAGAGTAGAAAGACAGGATAATCGATGATGCATATAGACAGAGAACTGCAGGCACTACTCAGTGCCGCCTATCAGGAGGCAAAACACCGATCCCACGAGTACCTCACGCCGGAACACCTGCTATACGCGGCCCTGTACTTTGACTATCCCCAGGCGGTGCTGCACGCCTGCGAGATTGATGCCGACGCAATTCGGGACAGTCTCGAAGAATATCTCGCGACAGAGATTCCGATCGTCGAGGGAGGCGAAGACCCCAGTCAGTCCGTGGGTTTTCAGAGTGTGATCGAACGCGCCGTGTTCCATACCGAATCCGCCGGAAAAGAGGCGGTAGAGATCGGGGATATTCTCGTCTCGATCTTTGACGAGACATCGTCCCACGGCAGTTTCTTCCTTCGTCGCGCCGGACTCGAGCGCGTCGAGCTTCTCGAAGTGATCAGCCACGGTGTCCCCGAATGGGACGATGACTCGGATCAGCGTCTCCCCGAAAACGGCGACGGTCCTGCCGACGAAGAGCCTGACGATCGGGTGGACGCCGAAGATGAGTCCGATGAAGACGGTGCTGTCGGGGGGCGTCGCAAGAAGAAAAAGCGCGCCCTTGATCAGTTTACCCAGGAGCTTGTCGCAGAGGCGGCGACAGGGAGGCTCGAACCTCTCATCGGTCGGGAGGATGTCCTGGAACGGACGATTCAGGTCCTCTGTCGGCGTATGAAGAACAATCCGATCCTGATCGGTGAACCCGGGGTGGGCAAAACGGCGATCGCCCACGGTCTGGCGGAGAAGATCGCCGACGATTCCGTTCCGGACATTCTGAAGGGCTACCGCGTATTCGCACTCGATATGGGCGCGATGATCGCCGGCACCCGGTACCGTGGTGATTTCGAGGAACGAATGAAGGCGATCATGAAGGAGCTTGAGAAAGAGCCGAAGGTGATCCTCTTTATCGACGAGATCCATACGATCGTCGGAGCCGGAGCGGTTTCCGGTGGCTCGATGGACGCAAGCAATATGCTGAAACCCGCCCTGGCTTCGGGTGCGATCCGGTGCATCGGTTCCACGACGTTCGGAGAGTTCAAACGCTTTTTCGAACGGGATCGCGCTCTGGCGCGGCGGTTCCAGCGGATCGATATCGATGAGCCCTCCGAAGAGGAGACGGTGGCGATTCTCAAGGGGCTTCAGGGACGGTACGAAGAACACCATAACGTGCGGTTTACCGACGCGGCGATCGAGGCGGCGGTTCGTCTCTCGGCGCAGTACATCAATGAGCGCTTTCTCCCGGACAAGGCGATCGACGTGATCGACGAAGCGGGGGCGTACATGCGGATGAAGCACTATCGGGAAGGGGGCGCCCCTCAAAAACCCGACTCACCAGCGGTGACGACCGCCCCGGAGACGCCGTCCGGTGACGGCGAGACGACCGAACCGGCGGGGGAGACGACGGAAGCTACGGCGGAGACGTCGACGGATCAGATCCCGGCGAATCCACCGGTTACGATCGACGAGAACGAGATCGAGCTGGTCGTCTCGAAGATAGCCAAGATCCCCGTGAAGAGCGTCGGTGGTGCCGAGCGGGAGCACCTCCAGCATCTCGGAACCCACCTGCGGGAGCAGCTGTTCGGACAGGACGGCGCGATCGATGCGGTCACCGCGGCGGTCAAGCGGTCCCGCGCGGGATTCCGGAACCCCGACAAGCCGGTAGCAAGCTTTCTCTTCGTGGGCCCCACGGGTGTCGGAAAAACGGAGCTCGCCCGACAGCTCGCGGGCCATCTCGGAGTGGCCCTCCACCGGTTCGATATGAGTGAGTACCAGGAAAAACACACCGTCTCGCGGTTGATCGGAAGCCCTCCCGGATACGTGGGCTACGAAGAGGGGGGATTGCTCACCGATGCGGTGCGAAAGACCCCTCATGCGGTGGTTCTCCTCGACGAGATCGAGAAGGCGCATCGGGACATCTTCAATATCCTGCTGCAGGTGATGGACTATGCGACCCTTACCGATAACGCCGGGAAGAAGGCAGACTTCCGGAACGTGATTCTGATCATGACCTCCAACGCGGGGGCCCGGGAGATCGGCAAACCGCTGATCGGATTCGGAGAGCGGAACGTAACGGAAGCGGCGATCAACGACGCGGTAGAGAACGCGTTTTCTCCGGAGTTCCGGAATCGACTCGACAAGGTCGTCCTCTTCGGACGCCTCGACGAGGAGATCGTAAAGGACATCGTCCGGAAAGAGCTGCTTCAGTTCAACGAGCAGCTGGCGGAACGAAACGTGCGTGTCGAGGTGCGGGACGACGCGGTGACGTGGCTCGCCCGAAAAGGGTATTCGCCGGAGTTCGGGGCGCGTAATATCGCTCGCCTTGTGGAGTCGGAGATCAAGGAGTATTTCGTTGACGCGGTTCTCTTTGGAGAGCTCGCCGACGGCGGAATCGCCGAAGCGATCGTTGAGAACGATGCGATCGTGATCCGCCCGATCTGACCGCGATGTAGATGGAGTATCTCGACGCGACGCAGC